>NZ_JBSVXD010000273.1:0-5547 GCF_054070755.1 Pseudomonas sp. SDO5591_S426
TGCTCCTACAGGTCTGCGCATTGCAGGCCTGATGATATTAGTGACGGAAGTGGCGCATGCCGGTGAACACCATCGCGATGCCGGCTTCATCAGCAGCCGCAATAACTTCAGCATCACGCATCGAGCCGCCTGGCTGGATCACCGCAGTGATACCGACCTTGGCCGCATTGTCCAGACCGTCGCGGAACGGGAAGAAAGCGTCGGACGCCATCACCGAACCGGCTACCTGCAAGCCGGCATGCTCTGCCTTGATTGCAGCAATACGCGCCGAGTTCACGCGGCTCATCTGGCCCGCGCCGACACCGATGGTCTGGCGGTTCTTGGCGTAGACGATGGCGTTGGACTTCACGTACTTGGCGACTTTCCAGGCGAAGATCAGGTCGTGGATTTCCTGTTCGGTCGGTGCGCGCTTGGTCACGACTTTCAGGTCATCGGCGCCGATCATGCCGATGTCGCGGCTCTGCACCAGCAGGCCACCGTTGACGCGCTTGTAGTCCCAGGCAGCGGCGCGATCTGCCGACCACTCGCCGCAGGCCAGCAGGCGTACGTTGGCTTTGGCGGCGACGATGGCGCGGGCTTCTTCGCTGACCGAAGGAGCGATGATCACTTCGACGAACTGACGCTCGACGATGGCCTTGGCAGTCTCGGCGTCCAGTTCGCGGTTGAAGGCGATGATGCCGCCGAAAGCGGATTCGGTGTCGGTGGCGTAGGCCAGGTCGTAGGCCTTGCGGATACCGCCTTCAGCGTCCGGGCTGACCGCCACGCCGCACGGGTTGGCGTGCTTGACGATCACGCAGGCTGGCTTGACGAAGCTCTTCACGCATTCCAGCGCGGCATCGGTGTCGGCCACGTTGTTGTACGACAGTTCCTTGCCTTGCAGTTGGGTTGCGGTGGCGATGCCGACTTCGGCAGGCTTGGCCTCAACGTAGAACGCTGCGCTCTGGTGCGGGTTCTCGCCGTAGCGCATTTCCTGGGCCTTGATGAACTGGCTGTTGAAGGTGCGCGGGAATTCGCTGCGGCCTTCAGTGCTCAGTTTCTCGGCAGCCTGGTTCACAGTGCCCATGTAGTTGGCGATCATGCCGTCGTAGGCGGCGGTGTGTTCGAAGGCCTTGAGCATCAGGTCGAAACGCTGAGCGTAGGTCAGGCCACCGGCCTTGAGGTTTTCCAGGACGCTGGCGTAATCGCCGGCGTTAACCACGATGGCCACGTCTTTGTGGTTCTTGGCTGCGGAACGGACCATGGTCGGGCCGCCGATGTCGATGTTCTCGATCGCGGTCGGCAGGTCGCAGCCTGGCTTGTTGATGGTGGCTTCGAACGGGTACAGGTTGACCGCTACCAGGTCGATCGGCTTGATGCCGTGCTCGTTCATGATGGCGTCGTCGATACCGCGACGACCGAGGATCCCGCCGTGGATTTTCGGGTGCAGGGTTTTCACCCGGCCGTCCATCATTTCGGCAAAACCGGTGTAATCAGCGACTTCCACTGCGGCAACGCCGTTGTCCTGCAGCAGCTTGAACGTTCCGCCGGTGGAGAGGATCTCGACGCCCAGGGCTTCAAGCTCTTTGGCGAATTCGAGGATCCCGGTCTTGTCGGAAACGCTGATCAAGGCGCGGCGGATCGGCAGGCGGGTAGTCTGGTCGGTCATCTCAATTTCCATCAAAAGCAAAGGAAGTCAGCAAAAAAGGCGACCGGTTTTACGCGGGCGCCTTTCTGGTTTTATTGAATGCTTACAGCAAATCGTACTGCTTGAGTTTCTTGCGCAGCGTGCCTCGGTTGAGTCCGAGCATCTCGCTGGCCTTGGTCTGGTTGCCCTTGACGTAGTTCATCACGCATTCGAGCAGGGGAGCCTCGACTTCGGAGAGCACCAGGTTGTACACATCCGTGACGGCAGCGCCCTCAAGGTGGGCGAAATAATTGTGCAGCGCTTTCTCGACACTCCCGCGAAGGGTCTGACCTTCTTCGCTTGGGGTATTGAGGTGCTGTTTCAAATTCACGTTGTCGCTCACGGGTGTTGTTCCACTCACTAAAGTCTCGGTCATCATCGTCATGCGGCCACCCACTCTCCGTCCCCTGTCAGGCTCTTGTAACGCTCGGCGAAGAACTCCCGAACGTTGGCGCATTGTGTTTCCGTACCATCCAAACGATTGAAGTGGGCGCGAAACTCCCTGGCGCCCGGCAGGGTTGCGAGATACCAGCCCACATGCTTTCGAGCAATGCGTACGCCCATCACGTCTCCATAGAAGGCGTGCAGCGCAGCCAGATGCTCTAGCAGGATGCGTTCCACCTCGACCAGTTCCAGTGCCGGGAGCTTCTCGCCGGTACGCAGGAAATGGTCGATCTCGCGAAAAATCCATGGCCGCCCCTGGGCAGCCCGGCCAATCAACAGGCCATCGGCACCGGTCGCGTCGAGCACGTAGCGGGCCTTTTCCGGCGAATCGATATCGCCGTTGGCGAAAACCGGCATCGACACCGCCTGCTTGATCGCGGCAATGGTGTCGTACTCGGCTTCACCGGTGTACAGGTCGGCACGGGTGCGGCCATGGACCGCCAGCGCCGTAATGCCTGCCTGCTCGGCGATCTTCGCCACCGTCAGGCCGTTCTTGTTGTCCCGGTCCCAACCGGTACGGATCTTCAAGGTGACCGGCACATCGACCGCCGCCACGACGGCCTGCAGGATCTCGGTTACCAATGCTTCATCTTTCAACAGTGCGGAACCGGCGGCCTTGTTGCAGACCTTCTTTGCCGGACAGCCCATGTTGATATCAATAATCTGTGCGCCCAGTTCGACGTTGGCCCGGGCCGCATCCGCCAGCATCTGCGCATCGCCACCGGCGATCTGTACCGAGCGTGGCTCGGGATCACCTTCGTGGATCATGCGCATCCGCGACTTGCGGGTGTTCCACAAACTCATGTCGCTGGTGACCATTTCCGAGACTACTAGTCCCGCGCCCAATCGCTTGCACAACTGACGAAAGGGTTGGTCGGTGACGCCCGCCATGGGGGCGAGAATCAAGCCGTTGTGTAATGTATATGGACCGATGCGTACCGCCGACATAGGACTTCCCTGTTGTGGGGCCGGATCATGAGAGTTCGAAAAAGGGTTGGCATGATACCCGCTCTCGATGACTGGATAAAGGTCGAATTGAACAAAATCTGAACAGTTATTCTGTTATCGCCAGCGGTTTGGTCCGCACGGGCGAAGTCGGAAAGCCGTCGTCAATCGGGGGGCAGTGAATCGTTTCACTCGGGCGAGTGGAAGCTCAGGCTGTAGTTCACCGCTTTTGCACCGGGGTCAAGAATGTCCAGCGCGATGTGAATCGGCGTTTGCGGAGGCATTTCCACCATGCCTTCGAGGTCGCCGTTGAGGTACTCGCCTGGTTTGAAGCGACGACTGGCGATCAGGTGGCCGTTGAGGTCGGCAAAACGCAATTCCAGCAACGGGAAAGGCTGGGAGAAGGTCGCGCGGTTGTAGATGATCGCATCGACCACCAATGCACCGCTGAATTCCGGGTGGCTGCGGACGACCAGATTGCTGCTTTTGATCTTCGCGATGTCGACCTTGGAAGGCACGGTGCAACCGATTTGCGGGCACAACTGCTGGAACCATGGGCGGTACTGGTCCTGGCGCGCCAGTTCGTCGAAGTGATACGCGACGTACTGGCCGACAAGCGCACCGGCGCCGAGCAGGATCATCAACAACCAGAAGAAACGGCGACCCCACGGCGAGCGGCGTTTTTGCCAGTCCAGTTGCAGTGGGTCATCGGTCAGGTCCTGCAACACTTCGGCACGAACTCCCGGCTCGCTGCGTTCGCGGCGTTTTCGCAGCGGCTCGACCGAGGGCAGTTCGTCGTCGATTTCTTCAGTTGTCGTTGCCGACAGGCGTTCGTGATGAAGCGGTGCATCGAGCGGGTCGTGCAGGCGAAGCTGCGGCGGCTGCGGTTCGTCGTCCAGCTCCACGGGTTCCAGTGACAGCGACGGTTCGGTGCGTGCGAGTATGCCCGTCTCCTTCAGTGGTTCCTCTGAGACAGGTGTGTCGAGTGTATCGAGGTCATCCAGATCGTCGACCGCTTGCGCGCGGTCGGCGGCCGATTCGCTGAACAGGCTGTCGGTGGTCCAGGGTTCCTCGTCATTTTCGACGCTGTCGCGGCGTGCGCTGAGGCTGTCTTCACGAGGCCGGCCGAATTCGGTGGTCGGCTGGATTTCCCGCTGTTCAAGGCGGGCAAGCTCTTCGTCGAGGTCGAGGCTGTCCAGATCCAGCTCGGCGGCGGACCATTGCTTTTGGCTGATGGCCCGGGGTTCCGCGGCTGGCAGTGTTTCGACGACATTCGGAGCGACCGGCTCTTTGCCGGCCTGCTCAAGCAATTGCTTGGCCGCGTTGAACACCTGCAGGCATGAGCCACAGCGAACGACACCACGTGCCACGCTCAACTGAGCATGGCTTACGCGGAAGCTGGTTTGGCAATGCGGGCACTGGGTGACGAAGCTGTCGGTCATGCGGCGATCCGGTTTATGCAGGCGTTCATTCTAGCGCCGACGGCCTGTGATGCGCACCCAGCCATCGCGATTGGCGATCGGATCCAGATCGAAGTCCTTGGCGTAGGCGGCAGCGACCTCATCGCCTTGCTCGGCAAGGATGCCCGACAGCGCCAGACGCCCGCCGGACTTGACCAGGCCGGACAGTTGCGGCGCCAGGGATACCAGCGGGCCGGCGAGAATGTTGGCGACCAGCACGTCGGCCTGAACCTGCGGCAGATCTTCCGGCAGGTACAGCGGGAAGAGTTCATCAGCAATTTGGTTGCGCCCGGCGTTGTCGCGGGAAGCTTCCAGCGCCTGGACGTCGATGTCGGTGCCGACCGCTTGCTTGGCGCCCAGCAGCAGGGCGGCAATCGCCAGAATCCCCGAACCGCAGCCGAAGTCCAGCACGTTGCAGTCTTTCAGGTCCTGACCGTCGAGCCATTCCAGGCACAGCGCGGTGGTCGGGTGAGTGCCGGTGCCGAACGCCAGGCCCGGATCGAGCAACAGGTTTACCGCATCAGGCTCCGGCGCCGCGTGCCAGCTCGGCACGATCCACAGGCGCTGGCCGAAACGCATCGGCTGGAAACCGTCCATCCAGCTGCGTTCCCAATCCTGGTCTTCGATCACTTCGCTGTGATGCTCGGGCAGCGGGCTGCCGGTCAGCAGTTCCAGATGGGCCAGCACCGGACCGGGCTCGGTGCCACCTTCGAACAGGGCCAGCAGGTGCGTGTGCGACCACAGCGGCGTGGTGTTGAGTTCCGGCTCGAAGATCGGCTGATCTTCGGCGTCCATGAAGGTCACCGACACGGCGCCTACTTCAAGGAAAGCGTCTTCGTAGGTTTCGGCTTGTTCTGGGCTGATGGCGAGACGGACTTGCAGCCAAGGCATGGCGGGCACCTTTGAAAAATATTGATTGCAGCCTAGCGGGCTGCGAGAAGCGCGCAAGTTTACGCGAGCGGAGCTTAGAAGACGACCATGGCCGAAGATCAAAAGATCGCAGCCTGCGGCAGCTCCTACAGGGGAGCGCATTCC
>NZ_JBSVXD010000274.1:0-5534 GCF_054070755.1 Pseudomonas sp. SDO5591_S426
GCTTTTTAGTGGCTGGAGATCAAGGATCGCAGCCTCGTTTCACTCGACAGCTCCTCAAGGAGCCAATCGATTTAAGCTTCAGTCTTGTTGGCAGCAGCGGCTTCGACAGCAGCCTTGATGGTGGTTTGCAGCGAACCGTCTGCAGCCATCTCGATCATGATGTCGCTACCGCCGACCAGCTCACCACCGACCCACAGTTGCGGGAAGGTTGGCCAGTTGGCGTATTTTGGCAGGTTGGCGCGGATTTCCGGGTTCTGCAGGATGTCCACGTACGCAAACTTTTCACCACATGCCATCACGGCCTGTGAGGCTTTAGCGGAGAAGCCGCACTGCGGGGCATTCGGCGAGCCTTTCATGTAAAGCAGAATGGTGTTGTTGGCAATCTGCTCTTTAATCGTTTCGATGATATCCATGGAGCACCTCGGCTGAACTTTCCGACTCATGGGTCGGCACGGTGGCGCATTGTAACGGAAAGCCGAGCGCCATGCTCGGTCTCTCCGTCAGATACGATCAAGCCGCTGCCACGGTCACTGGCACGCCGTTCAACGCCGCATTTCCCGACAATTCGTCGAGCTGACACTCGTCGGTCAGGTCATTGGCGCTGGAACCCGGCTGGCCACTGGCAATCTTCATTTGCACACCCGGTCGCGCATGACCCCAACCGTGCGGAAGGCTGACCACTCCTTTCATCATATCCGGGCTGCCGAGTACTTCCACTTCGATGACACCAACCCGCGAACTGACCCGCACACGCTGGCCATCATTCAAGCCACGACTGGCCAGGTCCTCCGGGTTCATCAACAACTGATGGCGCGGCTTGCCCTTCACCAGGCGATGGTAGTTGTGCATCCACGAATTGTTGCTGCGTACATGACGGCGGCCGATCATCAGCAGCTCATCAGCGGCCGGGGCCTGCAATGCCGCGAAGCGCGCCAGGTCGGCAAGGATCGCGGCAGGCGCGGCCTGAACTCGCTGGTTGGCGGTTTTCAGGCGTGGCGCCAGATTAGGTTTCAACGCCCCCAGATCAACCCCATGAGGATGATCAAACAAAGTCGCCAATGACAATTGGTGTTCGGAAGCATCGCCATACAACCCCATGCGCAAGCCGCGATCGATCATCTGCGCCGGAGCAATGGTCGGTTTCAGCTCCTTGCCGGTTTTCGCCGCAAACGCCTTGGCCAGCCCGACGAAAATTTCCCAGTCGTGCAACGCACCTTCGGGCTTGGCGAGAATCGCGCGGTTGAAACGGCTGACGTTGCGCACCGCAAACATGTTGAACGTGGTGTCGTAGTGATCGTTTTCCAGCGCCGAGGTGGACGGCAGGATCAGGTCGGCGTATCGCGTGGTTTCGTTGATGTACAAGTCGACACTGACCATGAACTCCAGGCCGTCCAGCGCTTGCTCCAGTTGACGCCCGTTCGGTGTGGACAGCACCGGATTGCCGGCTACGGTGATCAACGCTCGAACCTGCCCTTCCCCTTCGGTCAGCATCTCTTCGGCCAGCGCCGACACTGGCAACTCGCCCGCATATTCGGGGCGCCCGGACACCCGGCTCTGCCACAGATTGAAATGCCCGCCCGACGTCGAGGCCACCAGGTCCACCGCCGGTTCGGTGCACAACGCGCCGCCCTCGCGGTCGAGGTTGCCGGTCACCAGGTTGATCAATTGCACCAGCCAATGGCACAACGTGCCGAACGCCTGGGTCGAGACGCCCATGCGGCCGTAGCAAACCGCGCGTGGCGCTGCGGCAAAATCCCGCGCCAGTTGACGGATCTGTTCGACCGGCACCGCGCACAACGGGCTCATGGCCTCGGCAGTGAACGTCGCGATGGCCTCGCGCACGTCATCCAGACCATCAACCGGCAAATGACTGTCGCGGGTCAGGCCTTCAGCGAATAACGTATTGAGCAGCCCAAACAACAATGCTGCATCGCCACCGGGACGCACGAACAGGTGCTGATCGGCAATCGCCGCCGTTTCGCTGCGACGCGGGTCGACCACCACCACTTTGCCGCCGCGAGCCTGAATGGCTTTCAAGCGCTTTTCCACGTCTGGCACGGTCATGATGCTGCCGTTGGACGCGAGCGGGTTGCCGCCGAGGATCAGCATGAAGTCGGTGTGATCAATGTCCGGGATCGGCAGCAGCAAACCGTGGCCGTACATCAAATGACTGGTCAGGTGATGGGGCAATTGGTCGACCGAGGTCGCGGAAAACCGGTTGCGGGTTTTCAGCAGGCCGAGAAAGTAATTGCTGTGGGTCATCAACCCATAGTTGTGCACGCTGGGGTTGCCTTGATAGACCGCCACCGAGTTTTGCCCGTGACGCTCCTGGATCGCCGCCAGGCGTTCGGCGACAAGGTTGAAGGCGTCTTCCCACTCGATGGGTTGCCACTCGCTGCCAACGCGGCGCATCGGCTGATGCAGGCGATCCGGATCGTTCTGGATGTCTTGCAGGGCGACAGCCTTCGGGCAGATGTGCCCGCGACTGAATGTGTCCAGAGGGTCGCCCTTGATCGAAGTGATTTGCACACTGCCTTCGAGTTCGGTGGTTTCGATGGTCAGGCCGCAGATGGCTTCACACAGGTGGCACGCACGGTGATGGAGAGTCTTGGTCATGGCCAGTCTCTGTTTTGTTCTGGGCGGGCAATATCGACCGCGGGGACAAAACTATGGCGCCAGCCCGGCCACCGCGCCAGCGACGTTCGTCTTGTGAATCGATGACCATCAGGCCAGCCGATTTAGCCGCGTCGATCAGCTCGCCGGAAGTCTGGGTGGCGCCTGCAACTGGATTTCCTGGATGGTTTCGATCTGCTCGTGAGCGACATGCACGCCGGTCAGTTCGCCAATCAACCGCCAGTGCTCATCCAGCCCGGTGCTGATGGTGGCCATGCGGTCGATCATGCGGCGACCGGCGTCCCGCGTCACCGGGTCGCTGCTGCGCAGCAATTCGAAGGACATCGACGTCATGGAGGCGGTCAGGTGAGTCAGGGAGCGGGCCGTGAGGCCGAGCAATTCCATTAGCTGTTGTTCTTTCGATTCCATCGCGGTGGCTTCCTGCGTCGCTGGTGATTTATTTATAACCCAGCACTTTGCATTAGCAAATGTTTCGGACCAGACGCGCGCGTATGAGGCCCGCGAACAACCAGTCGGAAACCGACCACCAGCGCACCGCCGCCGCCCCGCCTGATTGCCAAGCTGAGCAGGCGCAGTGTACAAATGCCTGGCTGCTGTCAGGAAACAGGCTTCAAAAGCGCTACTGCGGTTATCCCGTAGCCCCTCTGAAATCCCCTAAAAACCGTAGCCCTATTGGTAAGACGCGACATTTAATTATAAGATCGCGCCTTCCCCTATTTCGTCGCCCCGTGCGGCTTACGCCGCAGGTCTCGCCCGTTGTTCCGTTAAACAAGGCTTTGAGCATCTGCGGTTTGTAGCAAAAAGGTAGTCAATGATGAGCGCAAGGCACTTTCTCTCCCTGATGGATTGCACGCCCGAAGAGCTGGTCAGCGTGATCCGTCGAGGCGTTGAGCTCAAAGACCTGCGTAACCGCGGCGTACTGTTCGAGCCCCTGAAAAACCGCGTGCTCGGGATGATCTTCGAGAAGTCTTCGACCCGCACCCGCATTTCCTTCGAAGCCGGCATGATCCAGCTCGGCGGCCAGGCTATTTTCCTGTCGCCGCGTGATACCCAACTGGGCCGTGGCGAGCCGATCGGCGACTGCGCGATTGTCATGTCGAGCATGCTCGACGCGGTGATGATCCGAACCTTTGCCCACAGCAATTTGACCGAATTTGCCGCCAACTCGCGCGTGCCGGTAATCAACGGCCTGTCCGATGATTTGCACCCGTGCCAGTTGCTGGCCGACATGCAAACCTTCCTCGAGCACCGCGGCTCCATCCAGGGCAAGACCGTGGCCTGGATCGGCGACGGCAACAACATGTGCAACAGCTATATAGAAGCGGCCACCCAGTTCGACTTCCAGTTGCGCATCGCCTGCCCGGAAGGTTACGAGCCGAACCCGGAATTCGTGGCCAAGGCCGGTGACCGCGTCACCATCGTGCGCGATCCGAAGGATGCCGTGCGCGGCGCCCACCTGGTGAGCACCGACGTCTGGACCTCCATGGGCCAGGAAGAAGAAACCGCCAAGCGCTTGAAGTTGTTCGCCCCGTATCAGGTCAATCGGGCGCTGCTCGATCTGGCCGCCAGCGACGTGCTGTTCATGCATTGCCTGCCGGCCCACCGCGGCGAAGAGATCAGCATCGACCTGCTCGACGACTCGCGCTCCGTGGCCTGGGATCAAGCTGAAAACCGTCTTCACGCACAAAAGGCCCTGCTCGAATTTCTCGTCGAGCCGGCGTACCACCACGCATGAGCCAGCCATTACTGCTAAACCTGCGCAACCTCGCCTGCGGCTATCAAGACCAGCGCGTGGTGCAGAACCTCAACCTGCATTTGAACGCCGGCGACATCGGTTGCCTGCTCGGTTCCTCCGGTTGCGGCAAGACCACCACCCTGCGAGCCATTGCCGGTTTCGAACCGGTGCACGAAGGTGATATCCAGTTGGCCGGCGAGACCATTTCCAGCGCCGGTTTCACCCTCGCGCCGGAGAAACGCCGGATCGGCATGGTGTTCCAGGACTACGCGCTGTTTCCGCATTTGAGCGTGGCCGACAACATCGCCTTCGGCATTCGCAAGCATCCGCAAAAGGATCGCGTGACCGAAGAGTTGCTGGAGCTGGTCAACCTCAAAGGCCTCGGCAAGCGCTTCCCCCATGAGCTTTCCGGCGGCCAGCAGCAGCGTGTTGCCCTGGCCCGCGCCCTGGCGCCGGAGCCGCAATTGCTGCTGCTCGACGAACCGTTCTCCAACCTCGATGGCGAGTTGCGCCGCAAGCTCAGCCATGAAGTGCGCGACATTCTCAAGGCTCGCGGCACCAGCGCGATTCTGGTGACCCACGATCAGGAAGAAGCCTTCGCCGTCAGCGATCACGTCGGCGTGTTCAAGGAAGGCCGACTGGAACAGTGGGATACGCCCTACAACCTCTATCACGAACCGCTGACGCCGTACGTGGCCAGCTTCATCGGCCAGGGTTACTTCATTCGTGGCCAGTTGAGCAGCCCGGAGTCGGTGCAGACCGAACTCGGAGAGTTGCGCGGCAACCGCGCCTACACCTGGCCGGTCGGTGGTGCGGTGGATGTGTTGTTGCGTCCGGACGATATCGTTTATGCGCCAGACAGCGCGTTAAAAGCGCGGATCGTCGGCAAGTCGTTCCAGGGCGCGTCGACGCTGTATCGCCTGCAACTGCCGACCGGTGCGCAGCTGGAATCGATCTTCCCGAGCCATGTCGATCATCAGATCGGCGCCGAGGTTGGCATTCGTGTTGCGGCGGAACATCTGGTGTTGTTCCAGGCATCCGGCAGCATGGCGGCGCAGATTCCGGTGGTTGAATCGGGGGTTCGGCGGCACAGCACCGCTCACTGACACGGATCAAAAGATCGCAGCCTTCGGCAGCTCCTTGTATCTCGACTATCGCTCCATCA
>NZ_JBSVXD010000275.1:0-5527 GCF_054070755.1 Pseudomonas sp. SDO5591_S426
CCAGCCTGCTGGCGATGGCGGCCTGGCAGCCGACCAAAATCTTGCAGATATCCCCACTCACTGTAGGAGCATGGCTTGCCAGCGATGGCGTCCTCACAGCCAACCAATCCCTTTCAGAACACCCAATCCAACTGTGGGAGCCAGCCTGCTGGCGATGGCGTCCTGGCAGCCGACCAAAATCTTGCAGATATCCCCGCTCACTGTGGGAGCTGGCTTGCCAGCGATGGCGTCCTCACAGCCGACCAATCCCTTTCAGATAGAACCAATCCAACTGTGGGAGCCAGCCTGCTGGCGATGGCGGCCTGGCAGCCGACCAAAATCTTGCAGATATCCCCGCTCACTGTAGGAGCATGGCTTGCCAGCGATGGCGTCCTCACAGCCGACCAATCCCTTTCAGATACACCTAATCCAACTGTGGGAGCCAGCCTACTGGCGATGGCGGCTTGGCAGCCGACCAAAATCTTGCAGATATCCCCGCTCACTGTAGGAGCATGGCTTGCCAGCGATGGCGTCCTCCAAACCACCGAATCTCTTCCAACTGTCCCTTCACCAACTCCTACACTGGTAAAACGGGCCATCAACCCAACCCCCGACGACCACCACAAAAGGAGTCAGCTCCATGTCCGATGACCGTAAATGCGACTGTCCGAAATGCAACTGCAAGCTCGGAGAGCATCCGATCGTGCGGCACGGCAAGCACTATTGCTGTGAAGCCTGCGCCAAGCATCACGAACACGGTGAAGAGTGCAGCCATCAAGGCTGCAAGTGCGCTCACTGAAAATCATCGCACAAAGGAATGTGGAGCCTGGTCGGACTCCACTTCCGGTTTCAAGCTTTTCCGCGTGTTCGCTGTCAGTTGGCCGGCCGCCATTTGACGTTTTCCACGCCGAATTTTTCTGCCATCGGCTTGCTGGTCTTTTGCACCTTTTCACGGCCGAAGCGCGGGATTCTTCCGATCCCTGCGTCGCAGCTCGCCCAATGCCAGGCCTCGGCGTTGTCCATTTTGTCCAGACGGATAATGAACGACTTGGGGGCGCCGTGAAGGGTGTATTCAATGACGAAAAGTTTTGCGTTGTTCATAAAGCCCTACTTCCTCCCTGTTGTACTTAGAAGGATCGCGGGCCACCGGGAAAATTCAGTCGGATTGTCAGGCGGTTGCCGTTGCTGGCGGCATCGGCGTCGCCTCGTTACCATGGCATGTCCCCCCAACCCCAATGATCATTGACCATGGCCCTTGCCGCCCCGCCCGATTTGAGTGATACCGATGTGCCGGTGCAACCGCTGGCGCGGACGTACCCGCGCGGGTTGTTCATCGAGCCGCATGAGCATGTCTGGGGGCAGTTGCTGTATGCGATGAGCGGGGTGATGTGGGTCGAGACGCCGCAAGAAGCGCTGGTGGTGCCGCCGCAACGCGCCGTGTGGTTGCCGCCGGGTGTGCCCCACGGGATTCGCGTGGTGTCGGACCTGCAAATGCGCAATATCTATCTGCGCCCATCCCTGGCCGCGACGCTGGATGACAGCGTGCAGGTGATTGAGGTGGGCGGGTTGTTGCGCGAGTTGATCGTTGGTCTGGTGGAGCAGAGCGACGACGGTGCTCCCGAGTATTACGAAGCATTGGTGGGCCTGGCGCTGCTGGAGCTCAAGCGGGCCAGGCGCTCGCTGCTGAAAATCCCGCTGCCGGACGATTCCGATCGGCGTTTGATGAATCTCTGTCAGGCGGTCATGGCCCAGCCATCGCTGGATATTCCCTTCGAACAACATGCCGAAAACGCCGGCGCCAGCGTGCGTACCCTCGCGCGGTTGTTCAAGGATGGCCTGGGCATGGGTTTCGCCGAGTGGCGGCGGCAGGTGCAACTGGCGATGGCGGCGGCGGAGTTGATCCAGGGTGTGCCGGTCAGTGCGATTGCCCGGGAACTGGGCTATTCGCCCAGCAGTTTCAGCGACATGTTCCGTCGGGCGCTGGGCGTCGCGCCTTCGCAGTATTCAGCGAGTCAACGCCAGGGCTGAGTCGAACCGGCGTTTGGCCGAAATTCAGAAGCACTTGGCCGGTGTTCGCGGCCCTCCCTCTCTAGACTCCAGGCATACCTCAATCGCCCACGGAGTCTGCCATGAGCTACTTCATTTCATTGGTTATCGGTCTGGGTGTCGGCCTGCTCTACGGCGCCCTGGATTTTCGTTCGCCCGCGCCACCGGCCATTGCGCTGATAGGTCTGCTGGGCATGCTCGCCGGTGAAAAACTCTGGCCGATGGGCCGGCAGTTGGTCGCTGGCTGGATCTCCTGAAACCTCTTCGCCTACTCGATGGATACATTCATGAAAGCATTACAGTTCGACAAAACCGGCGACCTCGCGGCCCTGCGCTACGTCGACGTGCCGACCCCTGTTGCCAGTGCTGATGAAGTACTGGTCGAAATCAAGGCGGCCGGCCTCAATCCCAGCGACGTGAAGAACGTTTTGGGACGCTTTCCATACACCACGCTGCCGAGAATTCCCGGCCGCGATTTTGCCGGGATCGTGGTGCAAGGCCCGCAAGCGCTGCTCGGGCAGGAGGTTTGGGGTACGGGTCGCGAATTAGGATTCTTCGCCGATGGCTCCCACGCGCAGTTCGTCAAACTGCCGGCCAATGGCGTAGCCCTCAAACCGACGCATTTGAGCTTCGCTCAAGCCGCCAGCCTTGGGGTGCCCTACACCACGGCGTGGGATGCGCTGGAACGCAGCCTGGTGAACGCCGAAACCCGCTTGCTGGTGATCGGTGGTGGGGCGGTGGGCAGTGCCGCGCTGGCACTGGCGAAGGTGCGGGGCGCCAAGCTGCTGGCGGCGGCGCGCCGGCCGGAGCAGGTCAAGGACTTGCAGGCCCAGGGTTATCAAACGCTGCAACTGGATAAACCCGAGGATCTGGGCGCGCAAGTGAACGCTGTGTTCACCGGTGGCGCTGACGTGATCTTCGACACTACCGGCTTCTGGCTGCCGGCCTCCGTTGCGGCTTTGGCCCCATTCGGGCGCATTGCAATCATCGCCGCGCCAGTCGATGGCATGGTGCAGTTGCCGGCGCTGGCGCTGTATCGCAAGGGCGGTTCGGTGGTGGGGATCAACTCGTTGCTGTATGGCGTGCAAGCCTGTGCGGCGATGCTCGACCAGTTCGGCAAGTTCTTCGATCAGGACTTGCTGCCGTTGCCTCAGGGGTTGTTCGAAACGCCTTTGGCTGAAGGGCTGGAGCGATATGCGGAAGTGAATCAGGGCAGTGGCGACAAGGTGATTCTGTTGCCGTAAGTCGATCCTTCAAAATCGCGTTGGTATAAACTCCTCGCATTATTTTGCGAGGAGTCCCTGATGAGCGAGCCGATCCGCCTGACCCAATACAGCCACGGCGCTGGCTGTGGCTGCAAGATTTCCCCCCAGGTGCTGGAAGTGATTCTGGCCGGCAGCGGCGCGCAGAATCTGGACCCGAAACTGTGGGTCGGCAATGCCTCGCGCGATGACGCGGCGGTGTACTCCATCGATGAAGAGCGTGGCGTGGTGTCGACCACCGACTTTTTCATGCCGATCGTCGACGATCCGTTCGATTTCGGGCGCATTGCCGCCACCAATGCCATCAGCGATATCTACGCCATGGGCGGCGATCCGTTGATGGCGATTGCGATCCTCGGCTGGCCGGTTAACGTACTGGCGCCGGAGATTGCCCGGGAAGTGATTCGCGGTGGTCGTTCGGTGTGTGACGAGGCGGGCATTCCACTGGCCGGCGGCCACTCCATCGACGCGCCGGAGCCGATCTTCGGCCTGGCCGTCACCGGCCTCGTGGAAAAGCGCCACATGAAGCGCAACGACACTGCCACCGCCGGTTGCCTGCTGTACCTGACCAAACCCCTGGGCATCGGCATCCTCACCACCGCCGAGAAGAAGGGCAAGTTGCGCAACGCCGACATCGGCCTGGCACGCGACTGGATGTGCACCCTGAACAAACCCGGCAGCCGCTTCGGCAAGCTTGAAGGCGTGACCGCGATGACCGACGTCACCGGTTTCGGCCTGCTCGGGCATCTGGTGGAAATGGCCGACGGCAGCCACCTGACCGCGCGTATCGAATACGACCGGGTGCCACGCTTGCCGGGCGTCGAGTACTACCTCGAACAAGGCTGCGTTCCCGGTGGCACCTTGCGCAATTTCGACAGCTACGCCAGCAAACTCGGGCGCCTGCAGGAATTGCACAAGCGCGTGCTGTGCGATCCGCAGACCAGCGGTGGCCTGTTGATCGCCGTTACTCCCGAAGGCAACGCTGAATTCCTCAAGGTCGCCGCCGAGCTGGGCCTGGACCTGGCGCCGATCGGCGAACTGGTTGAGCGACAGAGCAACGCGGTCGAGGTGTCTTGATGTCTGTCGACTACACCGATTACCGCGACATCTTCCTCAACGACCGGCCGATGATGGATGCCCGTGCGCCGGTTGAATTTACCAAGGGCGCGTTTCCCGGCGTGGTCAACCTGCCGCTGATGAACGATCACGAGCGGCAGCGGATCGGCACCTGCTACAAGCAACACGGTCAGCAGGCCGCCATCGAACTGGGTCATCAATTGGTCTCCGGCGCCATCAAGGCCGAACGCATCCAAGGATGGGCGGATTTCGCCCGGGCGCATCCCGACGGGTATTTGTATTGTTTTCGTGGCGGCTTGCGTTCGCAGATCGTCCAGCGCTGGCTCAAGGACGAAGCGGGCATTGACTACCCGCGCGTCGGCGGCGGCTACAAAGCCATGCGTACGTTCCTGCTGGACACCGTCGACCAGGCCGTCGCCCAGTGCGATTTCGTTTTATTGGGCGGCATGACCGGCACCGGTAAAACCGAAGTGCTGACGCAATTGAGCAACGGGCTGGACCTTGAGGGTTACGCCAACCATCGCGGCTCAAGTTTCGGCAAGCGCGCCACGGGCCAACCGTCGAATATCGATTTCGAGAATCGCCTGGCCGTGGATCTGCTGAAAAAGCGCAATCACGGCCTCGAACAATTCGTATTGGAAGACGAGAGCCGCGCGATCGGCAGTTGCGCGTTGCCATTGCAGCTGTTTCAGGGCATGCAGCAGTTTCCGATGGTCTGGCTCGAAGACAGCCTGCAAGGGCGGGTCGAGCGGATCCTGCGCGATTACGTGGTGGATTTGTGTGCCGAGTTCATCGCTGTGCATGGCGAGGAAGGCTTTGCGCTGTTTTCCGAGCGTTTGCTGGCGAGCTTGAACAATGTGCAGAAGCGTCTGGGCGGTGAGCGGCACCGGCGGATGCTGAACCTGATGGAGGATGCGTTGGCCGAGCAGGCCCGCAGCGGCGCGGTGGATTTGCACCGGGGCTGGATCGAAGGGTTGCTGGTTGAGTATTACGACCCGATGTATGTTTTTCAGCGGGAGAAGAAGGGTGCGAGGATCGAGTTTGCGGGGGAGCGGGGGGCAGTTGTCGAGTATTTGCGGGAGCGGGTGAGTCAGCGAGGGTGAAAGTGGTTTCGCTGGCCCCATCGCGGGCAAGCCCGCTCCCACAGTGATCTTGATTGAACA
>NZ_JBSVXD010000276.1:0-5519 GCF_054070755.1 Pseudomonas sp. SDO5591_S426
TACATAGATCCCTGTAGGAGCTGCCGAAGGCTGCGATCTTTTGATCTGTTCTTTTGCCGTGGCCGGACCGTTCTGGCATCCTGCGCCTCCTTTTTCTGACCCGGCCCCGCCTCCCGGCACGCATACCACCATGACCTCCCCTGAAAAAACCTCGCGCCACAATGACCTGATCTACGGCCTCAACGACCGCCCTCACCTGACGGCTACCGTGTTCGCCGCCCTGCAACACGTACTCGCCAGTTTCGTCGGCATCATCACGCCGACGTTGATCATGGGCAGCGCCCTGGGCCTGCAAAGCGAAATCCCCTATCTGATCAGCATGGCGCTGTTCGTCTCGGGCCTGGGCACTTTCGTTCAGGCGCGGCGCTTCGGCCCTATCGGTTCAGGATTGCTGTGCCTGCAAGGCACCAGTTTCTCGTTCATCAGTGTGATCCTCAGTGCCGGTTTCATGGTCAAGGCCCGGGGCGGCGGCACCGATGAAATCCTCTCGACGATCTTCGGCGTGTGCTTCTTCGCTGCGTTCATCGAAGTGGTGTTGAGCCAGTTCATCGGCAAGCTGCGGATGCTGATCACCCCGGTGGTGACCGGCACCATCATCACGCTGATGGGGCTGTCGCTGATCAAGGTCGCGATGACCGACATCGCCGGTGGTTTCGGCGCTCCTGACCTCGGCGCTGCGAGCCATCTTGGCCTGGCGGCATTGGTGCTCGGGACCATCGTGGTGTTGAACCGGGTTGACGTACCGTTCCTGCGCCTGGGCGCGATTGTCATTGGCCTGACCCTCGGTTACTTCGTCGCCTGGCTGTTGGGCCAGGTCGATTTCGCCAGCCTGCCCGCCGTGCCGCTGGTGAGCGTGCCGGTGCCGTTCAAGTACGGCTTCTCGTTCGACTGGGTGGCGTTCGTGCCGGTGGCGGTGATTTTCCTGGTGTCGCCGCTGGAAGCCGCCGGCGACCTGACCGCCAACTCGATGATTTCCCGGCAACCGGTCAAAGGCCCGGTCTACATTCGCCGGATCAAATCCGGGTTGCTCGCCGACGGCCTCAACTCGGCGATGGCGGCGGTGTTCAACAGCATGCCGATGGTGACCTTCGCCCAGAACAACGGCGTGATTCAGTTGACCGGTGTGGCCAGCCGCTACGTGGCGTTTTTCATCGCCGGTTTGTTGGTGGTGCTGGGGCTGTTCCCAATGATTGGCGCGGTGCTGCAACTGATGCCGAAACCGGTGCTCGGTGGCGCCGAGTTGGTGATGTTCGGCACCGTGGCCGTGGCCGGGATCAAGATCCTCGCCGAAGCCGGCCTGCATCGGCGCAACATGCTGATCGTGGCGATTTCCCTCGGCATGGGCCTGGGTGTTGCCGCTGTACCCGAAGTTTTGCGAGAGCTGCCGAAGGCGTTGCACAACATCTTCGAATCACCGATCACCGTCGGCGCGTTGTGTGCGATCGTGTTGAACATCTTCCTGCCGGAAGAATTCATCGAACTGGAAGAAGACGATTTCGATCCTGAAGCCTCGATCCTGCAGGTCATGGAAAACCCGGATGTCCCGGCCAAGGGTGAACCCGCCAGGCCTGCGGTTGTCGCACAGTTGAACCGCTAGACAATTGCTCAAGGGCCGAGCCGCTGGCGGTTCCGCCCTTTTTTACTTGTGAGAGCACGTTCATGCGCAGCGTACACGCCGTTATCCTTTCCCTCTTGTTGCTCTCCCTGAGCGCCTGCGCACTGTTGCCGAATCGCGATCCGCTGAACATCAACGTGGTCGGCATTGAGCCCCTGCAAAGCCAGGACATGGAAATCCGCTTTGCCGTGAAGATTCGCGTGCAGAACCCCAATGAAAGCTCGATCAGTTTCAACGGCGTGTCCCTTGACCTCGATATCAACGGCCAACCCTTCGCCTCCGGCGTCAGCGATGAATCAGGCTCGATTGCGCGCTTCTCCGAAACCGTGTTGACGGTGCCGGTCAGCGTGTCGGCGTTTTCGGTGCTGCGCCAGACCTTCGGCCTGAGCCAGGTGCAAACCCTGAACAACATGCCCTACATCCTGCGCGGCAAACTCGCCGGAGGCTTGTTCGGCACGATGCGTTTCGTCGATAGTGGCAAGCTCAGCCTGCCGGGACCGACTACCGGCAGTCCGTAAGACTTATTCAAGGAGCTGCAAAAAACATGGACGCCATTCCCACGCTGTACACCGAACGCCTGATCCTGCGCCCGTTGGAACTGGCCGATGCCGAGGCCATTCAACAACAGTTCCCGCACTGGGAAGTGGTGCGCTACCTGAACGCGTTCGTGCCATGGCCTTATCCCGCCGACGGGGCGCTGACTTATCTGCGCGATATTGCCCTGCCGGCGATTGCCCGTGGCGAGGAATGGCACTGGTCGATTCGGCTGAAAACTGCACCTGATCAGTTGGTCGGCAATGTCAGTCTGATGACCGAGCAGGACAACAACCGTGGTTTCTGGCTCGGTCCGCAATGGCAGGGTCAGGGCTTGATGACGGAGGCCAGTGAGGCTGTCACTCGGTTCTGGTTCGAGACCCTCGGTCGTGAGGTGTTGCGCGTGCCAAAAGCGGCGCCGAACATTGGCTCGCGCAAACTCTCCGAACGTACCGGCATGCGCTTGGTCCGCACCGCTGAGGGCAACTTCGTCGGTGGCAGATTCCCGAAAGAAATCTGGGAAATCACCCGCGAAGAGTGGCTCCAGCAACACTGAAAATCCAATGTGGGAGCTAGCCTGCTAGCGATGACAGTGTGTCAGTTGCCATAGATGCTGGCTGACACACCATCGCTAGCAGGCTAGCTCCCACAGGGTCATGTGTTGAAACGGACACCGGGGTTGGCCCGCTCATCCACCGTCAACTCGAATACATCCGGGCGCGCATAGTGCCCCACCACGTCGTAGTCGTAACGCGCGCGGATCAGATCATCGGTGTCAATCTCGGCGGTCAGTAAGCCGCGATCACCCCGCAACGGACCTGCCAGCACATCGCCCATCGGTCCGACAATCACACTGCCACCGGCAATCAACGGCCGATCCGCCGGCCAGTTGGCAATCTCGATGCCCAGAGCCTGCGGCGAATCCTGAACCTGACAGGCGCTGACCACGAAGCAGCGGCCCTCGTGGGCGATATGGCGCATGCTGACCTGCCACATCTCACGCTCGTCCACCGTCGGCGCGCACCACACCTCCACGCCTTTGGCGTACATTGCCGTGCGTAGCAGCGGCATCATGTTTTCCCAGCACACCACTGCGCCGATTCGTCCAACCTGACTGTCGATCACCGGCAAGGTCGAACCATCGCCCTTGCCCCAGATCAGTCGTTCAGTGCCGGTCGGCATCAGTTTGCGGTGCTTGCCCACCAAACCGGCCTGCGGATCGAAATACAGCGCGGTGCAGTACAACGTGCTGCCGGACCGCTCAATGACACCGATGACCAGATTGGCGCCGGTACGCGCCGACAAACCCGCCAACGCTTCGGTTTCTGCGCCCGGCACATCGATGGCATTGGCGAAATAACGGGCGAAGGCTTCACGACCTTCCGGCAGGCGATAGCCGAGTTGCGTACCAAAACCTTCGCCTTTCGGATAACCGCCGAGCAGCGCCTCGGGCATCACTACCAGTGCGGCAGCGGATTCGATGATCGCGCTTTCATACGACAGAATCTGTTCCAGCGTCTCAGCCTTGCCGCCGGGCAAGGCGCCGATTTGCAGTGCAGCAACGATTGACTTGGGCATCGCGGTAACTCCGTTTGCATCAGGTGTTGCTGATTCTCCGGCGTCACGGGATCATGAATAAAGCCCCATTGACTGCTGAATGATATGAATCAGATGAATATCGCCAACATCGATCTCAACCTGCTGAAAGTCTTCGAAGCGCTGCACGAGGAATCCAGTGCCAGTCGTGCAGCCCTGCGCCTTGGGGTGACGCAATCGGCGGTCAGCGCGGCGCTGCGTCGGTTGCGCGAGGTGTATGGCGATCAATTGTTTGTGCGCACCGGTCGCGGCCTCGCGCCGACACTCAAGGCCAATCAACTCAAACCGGTAGTCAGCGATGCGCTGAACAAATGCCGGCAGAGCCTGGCGATGGTCGATCCGGGCGCCAGCCATTACGACGGGCGCTCCGTGACGGTGGGCATGTCAGATGATTTCGAGATTGCCTACGGCCGGCGTTTGATCGAAGAAGTCGCCCGCAGCGCGCCGAAGCTGCGCTTGATCTTTCGACAGACCCACAGCCAGATCGTCGCTCAAGCGCTGATGGAACGCAGCATCGACCTGGCGATTACCGCCGGAGGGTTTGCCGAACGGCTGCTCAGTCGTCAGGTGTTGGGTGAAGGGAGTTACGCGTGTCTGGTCGACCCACTCAGCCTGGCCGCAGACCAGCAAGGCATCAGCCTTGAGGAATTCGTCGCCCGCGAACATATCCTGGTGTCGTCGGGAGGCTTTATCGGCATTACCGATGAGGGACTGGCGGCGCTAGGTCTGAGTCGACGGGTCTGCGCCTCGACCACGCATTTCGCGGCATTGCCGCATCTGCTCAAGGGCAGTCAGGCGGTGGCGACCATTCCGGCCCATGCCGCCAGCAGCATCGCAGCGCTCAGTGGCCTGATGTTGCTGCCCTGCCCTTTGGCGTTACCGCGCTACCCGATCGAACTGGGTTGGCGCACCAGCACCCAGCTCGATCCGGTGGTATTGAAAGTGCGCGAGGCCATTGTCGCGAGTTTTGCGTAATCGTTACTTGCTGGCGGCCATCAGGCGATTGACTTCACTGCGCACCATGTTCGAGAACTCGGGCGGCGACATACCGTCCAGCTCGGCCCGGACCCACTCGGCCCATTTGCCTTTGCGTTTGGCGCGTTCGCCGAACAACCGTGCAGCTTCGCCCTTGGCTTTGCCAAGGTTGTTTTGCCAGAGTTCGAAAAGACGGGATTTTTCATCTTCAAGCGCAGCGCGCTCGGCAAGGGGTTTGTCGGCCAGATTGAAGCTCATGGGAATTTCCTGCTGCGTAAAATAGGCGACATCTTACACTGTAGGACGAAACGTCCTGCGCTGGATTTCTTCGGGATTGCGCCAGAACGTTAAGTCGCTGCAACTTTTTCAATCGCGGCGCACTCCATTGTTCACTGTCCACTTATCTGCAAGGAGTACTTCAATGGCCCGGAAAACCGCCGCCCAAGCCGCCGAAGATCAAATCAAGGATCAGGCCTTCAGCGAACTTCAGTCTTTGATCGAAGAATCGGAAAAACTGCTGAAAAGCAGCGCTTCACTGGTCGGTGAGGAAGCCGAGACACTGCGTGGGCAAATCGCCCAGAAACTTCAGCAGGCTCGGGACTCGGTGACCAGCGTGCGCGACCGGACCCTGCCTGCAGTCGAAGCCACCGAAACCTACATCGGCGGTCATCCATGGCAAACCGTGGCGGTATCGGCTGGTTTTGGTCTGGTGGTTGGTTTGTTGTTGGCTCGACGCTAACCCTCCCAACAGCCCAAACCCTGTGGGAGCGGGCTTGCCCGCGATGGCGGCGTGTCAGCC
>NZ_JBSVXD010000277.1:0-5502 GCF_054070755.1 Pseudomonas sp. SDO5591_S426
CGCATTGCCTTGTAGGAGCTGCCGCAGGCTGCGATCTTTTGCTTTTTACGTCCCGCATGACCCGGCACCGCCAGGCAAACGGATTGATGCCCTCGCTGCGGGTAAACATGTGGCAGAAGTGCGCCTGATCACAGAAGCCGCACTCCAGGCTGATTTGCGTGAGGCTCTGGTCCGTGTGCTGGATCAACAGCTTGGCGCGGGCGATACGTTGCTGGCGAATCCATTCCTGAGGCGAGAGGCCGGTGCTGGATTTGAAGGCGCGGGAGAAGTGGCTACGGGAGAGGGCGCAGGCCTGGGCCAGTTCGGTCACCTCCAGGCTGTCGCCGAGGCGTTCGAGGATCAGTTGTTTCACCAACCGTTCGCGCTGGGGGCTGAGGCCGCCGGCGCTTTTTTTTGGCGCTTCAGTGACTGTCGCGCGGGCGGCGTTTTGCTGGAAGTGAGCCATGGCGAATGTCCGTGTCGGTAGGCTTCATTCTTGAATTCGAAGGCTCTGGCATGCGAGTTAAACGTTGTTAATTCCATGGTGGGTGCGGGTAGTCTTGAGTAAAGTCAGACACAATCGTCACCCTCGCGCCTGGCTCAATACACAAGGAACCCGTGCCTATGAACCGAAACGATCTGCGCCGCGTCGACATGAACCTGCTGGTGATTTTCGAGTCGCTGATGTTCGAAAAGAACCTGACCCGCGTCGCGGAAAAACTGTTCATGGGCCAGCCGGCGGTGAGTGCCGCTCTCGGCCGGTTACGCGATCTGTTTGATGATCCATTGCTGTTGCGCAACGGCCGGGCCATGGAGCCAACGGCCCGGGCGCTGGCGATTCTCAAGGAGCTGCAACCGGCGATGGACGTGATTTCCGGTGCGGTCAGCCGGGCCAAGGAGTTCGATCCGACCACCAGCTGCGACGTGTTTCGCATCGGGCTGTCGGATGATGCCGAGTTCGGTTTGTTTCCGCCGTTGTTGCGCCAGTTGCAGGAAGAGGCGCCGGGGATCGTGGTGGTGGTGCGTCGTGCCAATTACCTGTTGATGCCGGCGTTGCTGGCATCTGGGGAGATTTCCGTGGGTGTGAGCTACACCACCGATTTGCCGGCGAATGCCAAGCGCAAGAAACTGCGCGACATTCCCTGCAAGGTGTTGCGCGGCGACACCCGACCGGGGCCGCTGACGCTGGACGAATACTGTGAGCGGCCGCATGCGATGGTGTCGTTTTCCGGCGATCTGAGCGGCAACATCGACCTGGACCTGGCCAAGGTCGGGCGTCGTCGCCGTGTGGTGCTCGGCGTGCCGCAGTTCAGCGGCTTGCGCGCATTGCTCGCCGGGACCGAGATGATAGCCACCGTGCCGGATTATGCGGCATGCGCATTGGTCGAGGGATGCGGTTTGCGCGCTGAAGACCCGCCGTTCGAGATTGAGGCAGCACAGTTGTCGATGGCCTGGAGCGGGGTGCACGACAATGATCCGGCGGAGCGCTGGTTGCGCTCGCGGATCAGTCAGTTCATGTCGGTGTCGCTGGAGATTCCTGAGCCTGCCTGATTTGATCTTGCGGTCTACTGGGAACGGATTTTGCGAGTGTACTGCGAACCTGTGGGAGCTGGCTTGCCAGCGATGGCTATGTGTCAGGTGTCCGGGATTTTTGACTGAGTACATATCCATTTCTGCGGTAACGGCTGCTTATGGTTTCGCCCTTACGGCGACTCACTTTTTTGACAAACGCCGGAATGCCGGCCCAGCTAAAAAGTAAGCAAAAAAGCGCTCGCCCCTTACGTACGGCCCTCGCTAAGGCTCGGGGTTCCTTCGCTCCGGCATTCATCCGGGGGCATCGCCTCCGGTCTGCTTCGCGACGACCTCCTCTCGATGTGTGCGGCTTCGCCGCACGGCGCTACGCGCCCACCCCCGGATAAACGCCTCCACTCAGCCTGCCGATGGGGCGGGTGGATCAAGATCAAGAGCGGCAGGCGAGCTAACGCTCGGCCTGTTGAGTGGTGAAGAGCTTGGGTGTACGCCGATCCACTGTGGGAGCCAGCCTGCTGGCGATGGCTATTTTCAGGCGGCCGGGATTTTGCGAGTGTATTGCGAACCTGTGGGAGCTGGCTTGCCAGCGATGGCGGCCTCCCAGCCGACCAAACTCTGACGGATGTACCCGTTCCCACAGAGGGCTATGTTGACAAGCAGACCTCGACTCACGCTCAAAAAAGAGCACGTACATCCAATTTTTTCTTCCCGCGCCCCGGCACTCTGAATGCTCGTTTCGCCGGAGCCTTGCGTGATGTCTGATACCAATCCACTTGAACCAACCAGCCCCGGAGCTGATGAAGTCGTGACCCTGATCGTCAAGCATCGGGTCAAGGTTGGCTTCGAAGTGCCTTACGAAGCCTGGTTGCGCAACATCGTCAAAGTCGCCGGGCAGAATGTCGGGCATTTGGGGGTGGATGTGGTGCGCGGCAAAAGCGCCGGCCTCGATATGTACACCTGCGTGCTACGCTTTTGTTCTACCGAGGCGATGCAGCGTTGGCTCGATTCGCCGCAACGCCAGGCGCTGGTCGACGAAGCCGCGCCGATGCTCGCCGATGGCGACCAGACCGAGGTCAATCCGGTCAACGAGTTCTGGTTCTCGCCTCAGGCCGAGGACGGCTCGCCATCGCCGCGCTGGAAGCAGGCCGTGGTGACGCTGCTGGTGATCTTGCCGCACACGCTGCTGGTGCCGCTGATCTGGGGGCCGCTGCTGCGGCTCAATGCCTTCCTGTCCAGTTACGTGGTCGCCACGTTCCTGATCACCCTGACCATCGTGCTGTCGGTGGTGTATGTCTTCATGCCCATGGCGACGCGTCTGTTCGCGCCCTGGCTGTCCGCCTCCCATTTGCCAAAGGAAACGCGATGAACGCCGATCTGATTCTGTTCAATGGCCAATTTCATACCGTTGACCGCGAGAACCCGTTCGCCACTGCCGTGGCGATCAGCAAGGGTCGTTTCGTCGCGGTGGGGAACGACGCCGAAGCCATGGCGTTGCGCGGCGCGAATTCGCAGGTGATCGACCTCAAGGGCCGTTGCGTTATTCCCGGTCTCAACGACTCGCACCTGCACTTGATCCGTGGCGGTTTGAACTACAACCTCGAATTGCGTTGGGAAGGCGTGCCGTCGCTGGCCGATGCGCTGCGCATGCTCAAGGACCAGGCCGATCGCACGCCGACGCCGCAATGGGTGCGAGTGGTCGGTGGCTGGAACGAATTCCAGTTCGCCGAAAAACGCATGCCGACCCTCGAAGAACTCAACCAGGCCGCGCCGGACACGCCGGTGTTCGTCCTGCACTTGTACGACCGCGCCTTGCTCAACCGTGCCGCACTGCGAGTGGCCGGTTATACCCGCGATACGCCGAACCCGCCGGGTGGTGAAATCGTTCGAGATGCCAACGGCAATCCGACCGGCATGCTGGTGGCGCGTCCCAACGCGATGATTCTCTACTCGACCCTGGCCAAGGGGCCGAAGTTGCCGCTGGAATATCAGGTCAACTCGACCCGTCAGTTCATGCGCGAACTCAATCGCCTGGGCCTGACCAGCGCCATCGATGCCGGCGGCGGCTTCCAGAATTATCCGGACGATTATCAAGTGATCGAGCAGTTGGCCAAGGATGAGCAACTGACCGTGCGCATCGCCTACAACCTGTTCACCCAGAAGCCCAAGGAAGAGCTGAGCGACTTCAAGAACTGGACCGGCAGTGTGAAGTTGCATCAGGGCGACGATTACCTGCGGCACAACGGTGCCGGGGAAATGCTGGTGTTCTCGGCGGCGGATTTCGAGGACTTCCTGGAGCCACGTCCGGACCTGCCGCAAAGCATGGAAGACGAACTGGAGCCGGTGGTGCGCCATCTCGTCGAACAGCGCTGGCCGTTCCGTTTGCACGCCACTTACAACGAATCCATCAGCCGCATGCTCGACGTGTTCGAGAAGGTCAACCGAGACATTCCGTTCAACGGCTTGCCGTGGTTTTTCGACCACGCCGAAACCATCACCCCACAGAATATCGAGCGGGTGAGGGCGTTGGGCGGTGGCATCGCGATTCAGGATCGCATGGCGTTCCAGGGCGAGTACTTCGTCGAGCGCTATGGCGCGAAAGCCGCCGAGGCGACGCCGCCAATCAAGCGCATGCTCGCCGAAGATGTGCCAGTGGGCGCGGGCACCGATGCCACGCGGGTGTCGAGTTACAACCCGTGGACCTCGCTGTACTGGATGGTCAGCGGTCGCACCGTTGGCGGCATGGAGTTGCATGCCGAAGGCTTGTCGCGGCAAACCGCGCTCGAACTGTTCACCCATGGCAGCGCCTGGTTCTCGTCCGAGCAGGGCAAGAAGGGCCAGATCAAGGTCGGGCAACTGGCTGACGTCGCGGCGTTGAGCGCGGACTTTTTCAGCGTCGATGAAGAAGCGATCAAGTGGATCGAGTCGGTGTTGACCGTGGTCGGCGGCAAGGTGGTGTACGCCGCCGGTGACTTCGAAAAACTCGGGCCGGCCAGTGTGCCGGTGCTGCCGGACTGGTCGCCGGTGGCGAAAGTGCCGGGACACTGGCGGCCGAACGCACCGTTGCAGGCGCAGGTTCACCAGTGCAGCGGGCCGTGCGCGGTGCATTCCCACAGCCATGAACGGGCGCGTCTGTCGAACGCGCCGGTCAGCGATTTCGCCGGTTTCTGGGGCGCCTTCGGTTGCTCGTGCTTTGCCTTCTGACGAATACAAAAAAGCGCTGGCGGTCAGCGTCAGCGCTTCAAGTCACAACCATCCACCAAGGAGTTTCACATGAGCAACGTTCCTTACAAGCGCCTGAACAAAGACGATGCAGTGGTGCTGCTGGTCGATCACCAGACCGGCCTGATCTCGCTGGTGCAGGATTTCTCGCCCAACGAATTCAAGAACAACGTGCTGGCGTTGGGTGACATCGCCAAGTTCTTCGAACTGCCGACCATCCTCACCACCAGTTTCGACAGCGGTCCGAACGGCCCGATCGTGCCGGAGTTGAAGGCGCAGTTCCCGGACGCGCCGTTCATTGCCCGCCCCGGCCAGATCAACGCCTGGGACAACGCCGACTTCGTCAAAGCGGTAAAGGCCACCGGTCGCAAGCAATTGATCATCGCCGGTGTAGTAACCGACGTATGCGTGGCGTTCCCGACCCTGTCGGCGTTGGCCGAAGGTTTTGACGTGTTCGTGGTGACCGATGCTTCCGGCACCTTCAACACCACCGTGCAGCAAGCTGCATGGGCGCGTATGTCGGCGGCCGGTGCACAACTGCTGAACTGGTTCTCCGTGGCCTGCGAGCTGCAAGGCGACTGGCGCAACGACATGGAAGGCCTGGCCAACCTGTTGTCGGAACGTATTCCGAACTACCGCAACCTGATCAACAGCTACACCACGTTTACCGCCAAGTAAGCGTTCGGCTGTCGGCTTCGGCCGGCACCCTTGAAAAGATCGCAGCCTGCGGCAGCTCCTACAGGGAAACGCATTCCAATGTAGAAGCTACCGCAG
>NZ_JBSVXD010000278.1:0-5464 GCF_054070755.1 Pseudomonas sp. SDO5591_S426
CGGGGGGGGAGGGACTTAAGAAAAAAGGGGGGCGGAGTGGGGTAACCCCAGCGAGGAAAACCCCGCTCCCACAGGGTCCAGTGGTTATCTTTAGATAGTGGAGCACCACCGATGTCCTCCTCACCCCAACCCACCTGGCCCGACCAGCACAAGGCCTGCCTGGCCCTGGCCTTCGACCTCGATGGCCCGACCGGCGATGCCATGCTCAACGGCTCGATCTGGCGCAAGCCCGAGTACTTCGGTTTCGGTGGTTACGGTCCTTATCGGGCATTGCCACGGATTCTCGATCTGCTCGATGAGTTCAAGATCCCGACGACGTTTTTCGTTCCGGCCTGGGTCGTGGAAAACTGGCCCAGACAGTGCCAGGCGATTGTCGAGCGCGGGCATGAGGTGGCTTATCACGGCTATAAACACGAATCCTTTTACGCCCTGACGCTGGAACAGCAAAAGGACGTGATGAAGCTCTCCCGCGAAGTGTTCTGGAAGCATCTGCACATCCGCGCCGAAGGCTTTCGCACACCGTCCGGCGACTGGCGCGCCGAAACCCCGGCGATGTTGGTGGAAGCTGGCGTGACCTACTCCAGCAGCATGCGTGGCGATGATCGCCCCTATCTGGTCAACGTACCCGGCCACGCCACGCCATTGGTGGAAATCCCCGGGCGCTGGGAAATGGATGACTACGCCTCCCTCGCCTACACCCGTGCGCCGAACTTCCCTTCAGGGTTGGACCGCACCGCGAGCTATGAGCTGACCCTCGACAACTGGCGCCGCGAATACGACGGCGCGATGAACGAAGGCTTGTGCCTGACCACCCTGTTCCACCCCAAGATCACCGGCAAACCGGGACGCATCCTGTTGCTGGAAAAACTCTTCGAACACATGCGCCAACGCGACGACGTCTGGTTCGCCACTTGCCGCGATGTCGCCCACTGGTGGCTGAAGGAGCATCACCATGGCTGATTCCGCTCACTGGCCCAAAGGCTATCGCTGCGCCGTGGTCGTGACCGTCGACTACAACGACATCCACGGCATCCTCACCCAGGCCCCGGAAGTCGCCGGACGCGACAAGACCCTGTCGGTCTGGCGCTACGGCACCCAGCGCGGCGTCGAGCGTTTGCTCGGCCTGTTCAAGGAGCTCGGGGTGGCGAGCAGCTGGTTTGTCCCCGGCATCGTCGCCGAGGAAAACCCTGAGCACATCCGCGCGATCCAGGCCGGCGGCCATGAAATCGCCTGCGCCGGGTATCGCCATCAGGACTACGACAGCCTTGACCTTGCTGCGCAAAGTGCTGATATCGCCAAGGGTTGCGATGCGCTGACAGCGCTGACGGGCCAGCGTCCAACCGGTTTCCGCATCCCCGCCAGCAACGGTGCGCCGGGTTTCATCGAAGCGTTGCGCGATCAGGGCATTCGCTGGTCGTCGTCATGGCGTGGTGATGATCTGCCGTTCGCTCACCCGACCGCGCCGCAGGTGATCGAGCTGCCGTTGCACTATGAACTGGAGGATGAACCCTACTTTGCCTTCAACCTCAGCCCGGCCGTGCCACCGGCACAATCGCGCATCGCCTCCTACAGCCATACCCTGGGCAACCTGCAAATG
The DNA here is from genome assembly GCF_054070755.1 of Pseudomonas sp. SDO5591_S426. Taxonomy (NCBI): domain Bacteria; kingdom Pseudomonadati; phylum Pseudomonadota; class Gammaproteobacteria; order Pseudomonadales; family Pseudomonadaceae; genus Pseudomonas; species Pseudomonas sp. SDO5591_S426. Next base: position 1,598 of record NZ_JBSVXD010000278.1, read on the forward strand.
GATTTCGCCGGGTTCCACCGTTTTGGCCTGTGTTACGTGCTGCGCCTGCACCCGGAAATCATTGCCACGCCGGGACGAATTGGCGTGCTGCGCGAGCTGCTTGAAGGGATTTTGCAGCACGATGACGTATGGATCGCCACTGGCGCCGAAGTCGCCCAATGGTGGGCCGAATCCGCTGCGCCCGTGACCGAGGATCATCCGGCGTCAGTGTATGAACGGCATTACCGGGATTACCTGCTATGACCGAACGCATGCGACGGCTGGCACAGTTTTGCGTCGACACGCGGTTTGAAGACCTGCCACCGGCGCTGGTCGAGCGAGCCAAACGGCACATCCTCGACACCTTCGGCGCGACACTGGCCGGGGCTGGCAGCGATGTGGCGAAAACCGCGCGGCAGGTGTTCGAAGGTGAAGCGGGCAACAGCCTGGTTTGGGGCACCGATGTGCGGGTCGGCGCGGCGCAGGCCGCGATGCTCAACGGCATCGCCGCCCACGCCCTGGAACTCGACGATACCGGTGGCTGCGATCATTCCGGCGCGGTGGTATTGCCGGCGGTGATGGCGGCTGTGTCGATGAGCGCAAAACCGGTGAGTGGCCGCGAGTTCATCACCGCCGTGGTCATCGGCTACGAAATCGGTCGTCGCGTACTGGAAGCCTGCGGCGGCTATTCGGCCCACAACGGCGCCGGCTGGCACTCCACGGCGACTTGCGGGGTGGTCGGCGCGGCGGCGGCCAGTGCGCGGATTCTCGGGCTGGACGCCGGGCAAACCTTGTCGGCACTGGGCATCGCCGGGAGTTTCAGCGGTGGTTTGTGGGCCTTCATCCACGACGGTTCGCAAAGCAAAAAACTGCACAGCGGTCGCGCCGCCGAAGGTGGATTCCTGGCGGCGCGGTTTGCCCAACAGGGCATCAGCGGGCCGACGCAATTATTTGACGATGTCTGGGGCGGTTTTCTGAAAACCCTCGCTCCGGCCACTTCGACTGCCGAGGCGCTGGATGCGGGTCTCGGCGAAGTGTGGAAACTCGCCCGCTGTTCGATCAAGCCGTACGCGTCATGCCGGGGAACCCATTCAGCTATCGATGCCCTTGGCCTGTTGCTCGATCAACTGAAGGTGCCGGTCGATCAGGTCGAGGACGTGCAGGTTTCGCTGTGCGGGTTTCTGCATGACATGTGCGGTGGTCAGGATGTCAGCAGCCTCGCGGCCGCGCAGATGAGCCTGCCGTATGCGCTGGCGGGGCGGCTGGTGCACGGTCATTGCCGATTGCAGGCCTATGACGATGAGCAACGCCGTGATCCGCGCATTGCCCAGTGGATCTCGCGCATTCGCCTTGAAGTAGACCCGCAACTGTCCGAGGATGGCGAGCCCGTGGTAACGCTGCGGACCGTGGATGGTCGGCAGGCGAGCCTGTGCGTTGAAGTGCCGTTGGGCGCACCGGGTAATCCGCTGAGTGATGCGGCGCTGGAAGAGAAGTTTTTCAGTTTGGCTGAGCGGGTGATTCCAGAGCGGCAGGCTGAGGAATTGTTGGGGCAGTTGTGGAGGCTAGAGGAATCGGAATCCATTGAGATGTCGATCGTTCCCACGCTCCGCGTGGGAATGCAGCCCGGGGCGCTCCGCGACCCAGGAGCGGACGCAGAGCGTCCATTGAAGCATTCCCACGCAGAGCGTGGGAACGATCAATCAGAGATCATTGAATAAGGACATTTGCACTCACCGTGGCCACTTACTCGCTCGTTATTCGCCGGTTGATGATCGTTTCGCTGACCATCGTCGTCAGCCGCGCCATCACCAGCCCGTTGCTTACGCTGTTCCTGAGCAACAAGCTCGGCCTCAACCAACAGGACGTTGGCTTGCTGCTGGGCATTGCGGTGTTCATCGCCACCCTGCTCGCCCTGTACGGTGGCTACATCATCGACCGCCTGGAAAAACGCCGGTTGCTGATCCTGGCGATGCTCTCCAGCGCCATCGGCTTCGTGCTGCTGACCTTCGCCGAAAACCTCTACCTGACCACGGCCACCCTGGTGATCACCGAGACCGCGTCGGCGCTGTTCCTGATCGGCTCCAAAGCGATCCTCAGCGAAAACCTGCCCATGGGCCAACGCGCCAAGGCGTTTTCCCTGCGCTACACCCTGACCAACATCGGCTATGCCACCGGCCCCATGCTCGGCGTGGTGATCGCTGGCGTGTATCCGATTGCGCCGTTCCTGATTGCCGGCGCCATCGCGTTTTTCAGCATCTTCTTGATGATCGGCATCCCGAAGGATTCGGCGCAGACGCCAGCGATTGGCCAACCGCAGAGTTTCCTCAAGACCCTGGTCACCCTGAAGAACGACCGCACGCTGATCATGTTCACCTGCGGCTGCCTGCTCAGCACCGTCGTGCACGGACGTTTCACCCTGTACCTGTCGCAATACCTGCTGGTGACCCACGACTCCAAACGTGCCTTGGAAATCATGGCCGCCCTGCTCGCCTGCAACGCCATCAGCGTGATCCTGTTGCAGTACCAGATCGGCCGCTTCCTCAATCGGGAAAAGCTGCGCTACTGGATTGCCGGCGGTACCAGCCTGTTCATTCTGGGGTTGATCGGCTTCAGCCTGGCCGACAGCATGGTCAGCTGGTGCGTGGCGATGTTCATTTTCACCCTCGGGGAAATGATCATTTACCCGGCGGAATTCCTCTTCGTTGACACGCTGGCGCCGGAAGAACTGCGCGGCAGTTACTACGGCGCCCAGAACCTGGCGGCCCTCGGCGGCGCGCTGAGCCCGGTGATCTGCGGGTTCCTGTTGATGCACACCCCGGCGCCGACCATGTTCTACGCGTTGAGCGCACTCACGGCGATGGGCGGTTTCCTGTGTTTCATGAGTGGGCGTCGAGTGGCCTTACATCAGAATTAGTGAACTGAAGCCTCATTAATATGAATTTGTCATCATCAGCAAGTAACGGCACACTGTGCTCGTTCCTCCCCCAATAGTTGGAACAACCTTCAAGGGCTTTCTGGGTATCCCAGATAAGCCTTTTTTTTTCCTCAGGTTTTGTCTACGGAACGATCTTAATCATGCTCGCTCGCTGGTTACCCGCCGCTATCAACACCCGCCCGACTGAATGGAGCCGAGCTGCCATCGGTATGGCACTGGGAACGATGTTCAGCGTCTGGGTCTGTGCTCAGGTATTCGGCATGGAAGTGGCGCAGCATCTGGTCGGCCCGCTGGGTGCCTCGGCAGTGTTGTTGTTCGCGGTGTCTTCCGGTGCCCTCGCACAACCCTGGTCGATACTCGGCGGTTACTTGAGCGCCGGGGTCGTCTCTTTGCTGGTCGCCCACGTGCTCGGTCGAACCCTCGGCAGCGCTTGCCTCGCGGCTGGCATGGCAGTGATCCTGATGTGCTGGCTGCGTTGCCTGCACCCGCCGGCCGGAGCACTGGCATTGTTGTTGGTCCTTGCGGACCCAGCGACCATTGCCCTGGACTGGAAAGAGCTTGGCCCGGTGATGCTCGCTGCATCGACCATGCTGCTCAGCGCCCTGGCCTATAACAACCTGACCCGCATCCGATACCCCAAGCGCGCCAGCGAACCCGTCGCCGTGATCCCGGCCGACCATCCTCCGGTGGAATCCCAGGCGATCACCGCCCAGGACCTGAAACTGGCCCTGGCTGAAATGGAAGCCTTCTTCGACGTCACCCCCGAAGACCTCGAACAGCTGATCCATGCCAGCGAACTGCATGCCAAGCGGCGCAGTATTGGGGAAGTGTTGTCGCGTACACATTAAAGATCAAAAGATCGCAGCCTTCGGCAGCTCCTGCATTGGAACGCATTCTCCTGTAATTGGATGGACTCGCCCAAGCCGAGGCGTCAATGCGCCACGGTGGCAGTC
>NZ_JBSVXD010000279.1:0-5392 GCF_054070755.1 Pseudomonas sp. SDO5591_S426
CCTATGATGCTGAATGACATACCGCTATCGCGAGCAAGCTCGGCTCCTACAGGGTTATGTGTCAGACCTTCAGACCCAACTCGGCCGACAGTCTGGCCGTAACCCCTTTGATCAACGGAATCAGCTCGGCCATTTTTTCCAGCGGCATGTACGGCACGGTGCTGGCGATGCTGATACCGGCGACGATGCGTTTGCTGGCATCGCGGATCGGCGCCGCTACGCAACGGATCGACGGTTCGTTGTCTTCCAGATCGAAGGCATAACCGCCGGCCACATATTCGATCATGCGCTGCTGGAACTGCTCCCAGGATTGCTCCGGGTGCTGTGGCCAGAACAGATTTTTCCCACCCGCCGGCAGGCTGACTTCGTACAGCCGTTGCCACTCTTGCGGCGTGTCATCGAGCATCAGCGCCTTGCCGATCCCGGTGCGCGCCAACGGCATGCGGTGGCCGACTCGCGAACGCATTTCCGGGCCGTTGCGCCCCGGATTCTTGTGCAGGTACAGCACTTCGTCGCCTTCGCGGATCGCCAGGTGAATGGTGTCGCCGGTCAATGCCGACAGCTCATCGAGATATGGCCCGGCCAGGGTCACCAGCGGCAACTCTTCGCGCGCCTGAAAACCCAGTTCGATCAGCTTCGGCCCCAGCAGATAACCGACTTGCGGCACCACCCGCAGATAACGCTCGTCCACAAGGCAACTGGCCAAGCGATGGGTGGTGCTGCGCGTGGTGCCGATCAGCCGGGCGATTTCCTTGAGATCGCGGGCGCCGCTGGCCACGGCCTGAACCACACCCAGACCGCGAAGCAGTGTCTGGGTGCCGGTCGGGGCGGCGTCCTTGGCAACTTTTGGGGCGTCTTCCTGCATATCCAGCCTTTACCGTTGAGCGAGTGAACGGGCGGCATTATGGTCGCCCGCGTGCCACGACTACAACTTGATACGCTCGACCTTGCCAACCAGCAAGATGTAGGACAGCGCACCGATCAACGCCAGCACCGAGATGTAGGTAATCGCCGGGGCGAAGGAATCTCCGCTGGCGAGGAAACCGATCACGATTGGCGTGGCGATGGCCGACAGGTTACCGATGAAGTTGAACACCCCACCGGTCAGTCCCAGCAAACGTGCCGGCGCCAACGTCGAGACCAGCGACCAAGTGATCGACGCCAGTCCGTTGCCGAAGAACGCCAACGCGAGGAAGGCAATCACCAACGGGGTCGACTCGACAAAGTTGGCGCCAATGATCGAGGTGGAAATCAGCAAGCCACTGATGATCGGCAACTTGCGGGCGAACCCTACGGTGTAGCCGCGACGGATCAGGAAGTCCGAGAAGAAACCGGAGCACAGCACGCCGACGAACGCCGCGAGAAACGGCAGCGAGGCCAATAGCCCGGACTTGATGAAGTCCATGCCGCGGTATTTCACCAGGTAGGTCGGGAACCACGTCAGGAAAAACCACAGCGTCGAATTGAGGCAGAACTGGCCGAGGTAGATGCCCCAGAGTTTGCGCTTGGTGAGGACAATGCCGAGGTCGGTCCAGCTGAATTTGGCTTTGACTTTGGCCTGTTCAGACTGGATATCCACCAGCCCGCCGCCCTCGCGAATCAGCTCGATTTCAGCCTCGTTGGCGCCTTTGAAATCCCGTGGCTCGCGATACACCGCGTACCAGATTACCGCCCAAATGATCCCCACCGCGCCCGTGGCGACGAAGACCATGTGCCAGCCGAATTCGTGCTGCAGCCAGGCCAGTACCGGCGTCAGGAACGCCAGGCCGACAAACTGTCCCGAGGTGTAGAAACCGATGGCCGTGGCGCGTTCCCGCTCAGGGAACCAGGTCGTGACCACGCGGCTGTTGATCGGATACGCCGGCGCTTCGAGCGCACCGACGGCCATGCGCAGGACGAACAACGCGATGAAGCTGCCCGCGAAACCGAGCATCACCGTGGCGATCGACCATAGCAACAACGCAGCGGTGTAGAGGATGCGTGGCGGAACGCGGTCCACCAGCCAGCCGCCGGGGATCTGCATGGCGGCGTAAGTCCAGCCGAACGCGGAGAAGATCAGGCCGACGTGAATCGGGTCGATGCCCAGGTCGCTGGTCAGCGCCGGCGCGGCAATCGACAGGTTGCTGCGGTCCAGGTAGTTGATCACCACGGTGATGAACAGCAGCACCATGATGAAAAACCGCTTACGGCTGGGCGCCGCCAACGACGCCTGCCCGGTGAGGGTTTGCGGTTGCATGGGGAGTGCCTCTTTTTATGTTTATTGAGGTCAATTTAAAAACTGGCGGCAAACCCTGTGGGAGCTGGCTTGCCAGCGATGACGGCGACACATTCAATAATGATGTGACTGACAGGACGCTATCGCTGGCAAGCCAGCTCCCACAGGGATTTGTGCAGGGTCAGACGGATATCACCATTCAGCAAAACTGCCATCGGCATGGCGCCAGATCGGGTTGCGCCAGCGGTGGCCGACGGCGGCGCGTTCGATCACGTATTCCTCGTTGATCTCGATGCCCAGACCCGGGCCGTTCGGGATCTTCACGAAGCCCTTGTCGTAGTCGAACACCCGTGGGTCTTTGACGTAGTCGAGCAGGTCGTTGCTCTCGTTGTAATGGATGCCCAGGCTCTGTTCCTGGATGAACGCGTTGTAGCAAACCGCGTCCAGTTGCAGGCAAGCGGCCAATGCAATCGGACCCAGCGGGCAATGCAGCGCCAGCGCCACGTCGTAGGCTTCGGCCATGTTGGCGATCTTGCGGGTTTCGGTGATGCCGCCGGCGTGAGACGCATCCGGCTGGATGATGTCGACGTAGCCTTCGCTGAGCACACGCTTGAAATCCCAGCGCGAGAAAAGGCGCTCGCCCAAAGCAATCGGCGTGCTGGTCAGCGGCGCCAACTCCTTCAGCGCTTCGTAGTTTTCGCTGAGCACCGGCTCTTCGATGAACATCAGTTTGTACGGATCAAGCTCCTTCATCAGCACCTTGGCCATCGGCTTGTGCACCCGGCCATGGAAGTCCACGCCGATGCCGACATTCGGGCCGACCGCGTCACGCACGGCGGCGACGTTGGCCAGGGCCAGGTCGACTTTTTCGAAGGTGTCGAGGAATTGCAGCTCTTCGGTGCCGTTCATTTTCACTGCGGTGAAACCACGGCTGACCGCTTCTTTCGCTGCCCGCGCGGTGTCTGCCGGACGGTCGCCACCGATCCACGAATACACGCGGATCTTGTCCCGCACCTGACCACCCAGCAGATCGCTGACCGAAACGCCCAGCGCCTTGCCCTTGATGTCCCACAACGCCTGGTCGATACCGGCCAGGGCGCTCATGTGGATCGCGCCGCCACGGTAGAAGCCGCCGCGATAAAGCACGGTCCAGATGTCCTCGATGTTGCGTGGGTCTTTGCCGATCAGGTAGTCGGACAATTCCTCAACGGCAGCGGCGACAGTGTGGGCGCGGCCTTCGACCACGGGTTCGCCCCAACCGGTCACGCCCTCGTCGGTTTCGACCTTGAGGAAGCACCAGCGCGGCGGAACGATGAAGGTGGTCAGCTTGGTGATTTTCATCTGATTGTCTCTCTTGTTAGATGCAGCGCTCGCAGCGCCAAAAAAGTCTTAGCGAAGGGCTTTCCAGGCAGCGACGTAGGCCTTGGCATTGGCCGCCACTTGCTCCGGTGTCATGCCCGGTTTGAACAGGCCCGAGCCGAGGCCGAAGCCCTTGACGCCCGCGTCGATGAATACCTGCATGTTGTCCGGGGTGATCCCGCCGACCGGCGCCAGAATCGTTCCGATCGGCAGCACCGCCAGCCAGGCTTTGACGACTGCTGGCCCCATCTGCTCGGCCGGGAACATCTTCAGTACGTCCGCACCTTCGGCCAGTGCCGCGAAGGCTTCGGTCGGCGTGGCGACACCCGGCGACAGATACAGCCCCGCCGCTTTCGCTGCGCGCAGGACCTTCGGATCGCTATGGGGCATGACGATCACCTGACCGCCCGCCTCTTTCACCTGCTCGACCTGCTCCGGGGTCAGCACCGTTCCCGCGCCGATCAGGCAATCGGCGGGCAAGGCATCGCGCAGGATGCGGATACTTTCGTACGGCAAAGGAGAGTTGAGCGGTACTTCGATAACGCGAAATCCTGCCGCGTACAGGACTTCTCCGATGGCGGCGGCTTCTTTGGGATGCAGGCCACGCAGGATCGCGATCAGACCGTTTTGCGCCAGTGCTTGTTTAAGCATGTCAGGACTCCAGTCAGGTTAATGGGATGAAGGGGGCGAGATCAGGCTGGCGGCCAGCGCCAGTTGCCACAACCCGCGCTCGGTGGCCTGTTCAGCCAAGGTCACTCGGGCAAAACCGCAAGCGTCGAGGGCGCGGCTGTAACGCGTGCAGAGCTGGGAATTGCCGATGAGGACGATCGACGGCAGATGAACGCTGTTGCGCCGACGGCGCTGCACGTTGGCCAGGGCCGACAGCTCATGGCCAATCAGCAGGCCTGACAGGTAATCCGCTTGAGCTGCCCCGCTGAGTTCACCGGTCAGTCCCAGGCTGCGGGCGCTGAACAGGGTCGACAGCACGCCGATTTCGCCGTCCGCCGACAACGCCACTTGCACGCCGCGATCAAAGGCTTCGCCGTCGAAAGAGCCGCCGCGCTGCTGGGTGCGTCCCAGGATGCTGTGTTCGCTGAGTACGGCGAAGACTTCGCCGGTCATGAAGGTGTCGAAATGCACGATGCAGCCGTCGGCCACCTCCACCCATTTCGAATGACTGCCCGGCAAGCCGATCAGCACATCAGCGCCCGCCTCGCCCTTCAGGTTTTGCAGGACACCGAGCACCTGGGTTTCTTCGCCGCGCATGACGTTTGGCAGGCGCGAGCGTTGAATCACACCCGGCACGATGTGCACATCGATGCCACGCAGACTGCGCACGGCTTGTAGGGAAGTTCCGAGATTGGCAACGTTTGCCGGCGTATCGCGGTAGGCCGCTTCGCGCCAGCCCTGGGCGCTGCCAACCATGCCGCAGGCAATCACCGGCAAATCGGGTTGGGCGTCGAGCCAGTCACCGCAAGCCTCGTCGAACGCCAGCTCGAAACCATCGGTGCATTCACGACCGTTGATCATTCGCGGCGCCTTGGGCAACTGCATGATCCCCGACGACAGCGAACGCTGTTCGAGCACCAGGCCATCTTCGGCAAGTTTGTAAGCACGTAATGAGGTTGTCCCCCAATCGAGCGCGATCAATTGCGCCAGCATCGCTTCACCTGTTTTGGTTTTTGGCAGTGAGTGAGCTGGACTATAAACCCTCGCACTGGAAAATCTCAATATATAAATATCAATCCCATATTGTGAGACGACACAAAAAAAGATCGCAGCCTTCGGCAGCTCCTACATTGGAATGCGTTCCCTCTA
>NZ_JBSVXD010000280.1:2500-5377 GCF_054070755.1 Pseudomonas sp. SDO5591_S426
AGGAAAAGAAATCAACCGAGATTCCCTTAGTAGTGGCGAGCGAACGGGGACTAGCCCTTAAGTGGCTTTGAGATTAGCGGAACGCTCTGGAAAGTGCGGCCATAGTGGGTGATAGCCCTGTACGCGAAAATCTCTTGGTCATGAAATCGAGTAGGACGGAGCACGAGAAACTTTGTCTGAATATGGGGGGACCATCCTCCAAGGCTAAATACTACTGACTGACCGATAGTGAACTAGTACCGTGAGGGAAAGGCGAAAAGAACCCCGGAGAGGGGAGTGAAATAGATCCTGAAACCGTATGCGTACAAGCAGTGGGAGCCTACTTTGTTAGGTGACTGCGTACCTTTTGTATAATGGGTCAGCGACTTATTTTCAGTGGCGAGCTTAACCGAATAGGGGAGGCGTAGCGAAAGCGAGTCTTAATAGGGCGTCTAGTCGCTGGGAATAGACCCGAAACCGGGCGATCTATCCATGGGCAGGTTGAAGGTTGGGTAACACTAACTGGAGGACCGAACCGACTACCGTTGAAAAGTTAGCGGATGACCTGTGGATCGGAGTGAAAGGCTAATCAAGCTCGGAGATAGCTGGTTCTCCTCGAAAGCTATTTAGGTAGCGCCTCATGTATCACTGTAGGGGGTAGAGCACTGTTTCGGCTAGGGGGTCATCCCGACTTACCAAACCGATGCAAACTCCGAATACCTACAAGTGCCGAGCATGGGAGACACACGGCGGGTGCTAACGTCCGTCGTGAAAAGGGAAACAACCCAGACCGTCAGCTAAGGTCCCAAAGTTATGGTTAAGTGGGAAACGATGTGGGAAGGCTTAGACAGCTAGGAGGTTGGCTTAGAAGCAGCCACCCTTTAAAGAAAGCGTAATAGCTCACTAGTCGAGTCGGCCTGCGCGGAAGATGTAACGGGGCTCAAACCATACACCGAAGCTACGGGTATCACTTAGGTGATGCGGTAGAGGAGCGTTCTGTAAGCCTGTGAAGGTGAGTTGAGAAGCTTGCTGGAGGTATCAGAAGTGCGAATGCTGACATGAGTAACGACAATGGGTGTGAAAAACACCCACGCCGAAAGACCAAGGTTTCCTGCGCAACGTTAATCGACGCAGGGTTAGTCGGTCCCTAAGGCGAGGCTGAAAAGCGTAGTCGATGGAAAACAGGTTAATATTCCTGTACTTCTGGTTATTGCGATGGAGGGACGGAGAAGGCTAGGCCAGCTTGGCGTTGGTTGTCCAAGTTTAAGGTGGTAGGCTGGAATCTTAGGTAAATCCGGGATTCTAAGGCCGAGAGCTGATGACGAGTTACCCTTTGGGTGACGAAGTGGTTGATGCCATGCTTCCAAGAAAAGCTTCTAAGCTTCAGGTAACCAGGAACCGTACCCCAAACCGACACAGGTGGTTGGGTAGAGAATACCAAGGCGCTTGAGAGAACTCGGGTGAAGGAACTAGGCAAAATGGCACCGTAACTTCGGGAGAAGGTGCGCCGGTGAGGGTGAAGGACTTGCTCCGTAAGCCCACGCCGGTCGAAGATACCAGGCCGCTGCGACTGTTTATTAAAAACACAGCACTCTGCAAACACGAAAGTGGACGTATAGGGTGTGACGCCTGCCCGGTGCCGGAAGGTTAATTGATGGGGTTAGCTAACGCGAAGCTCTTGATCGAAGCCCCGGTAAACGGCGGCCGTAACTATAACGGTCCTAAGGTAGCGAAATTCCTTGTCGGGTAAGTTCCGACCTGCACGAATGGCGTAACGATGGCGGCGCTGTCTCCACCCGAGACTCAGTGAAATTGAAATCGCTGTGAAGATGCAGTGTATCCGCGGCTAGACGGAAAGACCCCGTGAACCTTTACTATAGCTTTGCACTGGACTTTGAATTTGCTTGTGTAGGATAGGTGGGAGGCTTTGAAGCGTGGACGCCAGTTCGCGTGGAGCCAACCTTGAAATACCACCCTGGCAACTTTGAGGTTCTAACTCAGGTCCGTTATCCGGATCGAGGACAGTGTATGGTGGGTAGTTTGACTGGGGCGGTCTCCTCCTAAAGAGTAACGGAGGAGTACGAAGGTGCGCTCAGACCGGTCGGAAATCGGTCGTAGAGTATAAAGGCAAAAGCGCGCTTGACTGCGAGACAGACACGTCGAGCAGGTACGAAAGTAGGTCTTAGTGATCCGGTGGTTCTGTATGGAAGGGCCATCGCTCAACGGATAAAAGGTACTCCGGGGATAACAGGCTGATACCGCCCAAGAGTTCATATCGACGGCGGTGTTTGGCACCTCGATGTCGGCTCATCACATCCTGGGGCTGAAGCCGGTCCCAAGGGTATGGCTGTTCGCCATTTAAAGTGGTACGCGAGCTGGGTTTAGAACGTCGTGAGACAGTTCGGTCCCTATCTGCCGTGGACGTTTGAGATTTGAGAGGGGCTGCTCCTAGTACGAGAGGACCGGAGTGGACGAACCTCTGGTGTTCCGGTTGTCACGCCAGTGGCATTGCCGGGTAGCTATGTTCGGAATAGATAACCGCTGAAAGCATCTAAGCGGGAAACTAGCCTCAAGATGAGATCTCACTGGGACCTTGAGTCCCCTGAAGGGCCGTCGAAGACTACGACGTTGATAGGTTGGGTGTGTAAGCGCTGTGAGGCGTTGAGCTAACCAATACTAATTGCCCGTGAGGCTTGACCATATAACACCCAAGCAATTTGCGTCGAAAGGCCAGATTGCGGTGTGTGAAGACGAAAGAACCGAAAGTTCGACGCTTGCAAAACACCGAAAGCTGTCACATACCCAATTTGCTGAAGCGCGGCCAACTGGCCACGATTCGGTACCCGAATTTCTTGACGACCATAGAGCGTTGGAACCACCTGATCCCATCCCGAACTC
>NZ_JBSVXD010000281.1:0-5375 GCF_054070755.1 Pseudomonas sp. SDO5591_S426
GTACGCATTCTCCTGTAGGAGCTGCCGCAGGCTGCGATCTTTTCAGCGGTTAAACCGCATCCCTCGGCAACATCAACCCCAGCGGCAAGCGCACCCGCGCTTCAAGCCCACCACCGGTACGGTTGCGCAACTCAACATTGCCGCCATGCATCGAAGCAATCCGCTTCACGATCGCCAGCCCCAACCCGGTGCCCTTGCCGCCTCGAGCACGGTCACCACGAGTGAACGGGTTGAAGATCGCTTCCAGTTCCGACGGATCGATCCCGGCACCACGGTCCATGACGCTGAGCACCACGTAAGGTGCAGCGGTGTCACCGGAGACATACGCCGCCACTTCCACGCCACTGCCCGCATGATGCAGCGCGTTGCCGATCAGGTTGTTCAGCAATCGCTTCATCGACACCCGACGCAATGGAAACGGCTGGATAGGTTCCAGGCGCAGGCGCACTTTCTCTTCGTTCTGGTTATACGGCGCGGCAACTTCGCGGACCAGATCGCTCAGGTCGACCTCCTCCACCGACTCATCGCGACCGTCGCGAATGAACGCCAGGAATTGGTCGAGAATCGCGTCCATGTCTTCGATGTCGCGGACCATGTCGTCTGTAAGATCGTTGCGATCGCCCATCAATTCCAGTGACAGTCGCAAACGGGTCAGCGGCGTACGCAGGTCATGGGACACCCCGGCCAGCATCAGCTCCCGCTCACGACCGGCCTGCTCGACGTCTTCGGCCATCTGGTTGAAGGCCCGATAAACCTCGGTCATTTCACTCGGCGTATCGCTGATCGGCAGGCGCACGCTACGACCCTGACCGAGTTGCCGTGCTGCGTAGACCAGGCGCTTCAAGGGTTGGTTGAGCTGGCTGACGAAAATCCATGCCGAGGCAGTAGAGAGCAAACCAATGGCGAGGAACCAGCCGAGCACGTTCCAGATTTTCTGGCCACGCAACGGATGCGGATAAAGCGGCACTTTCAGCCAACCATCGCCCAGGCTTGGTGCCCGGACCCAAAGCGCCGGTGGTGAGTGCATACGCAATCGGACTTCGGTGTCTTCACCCAACTCGGCCTGCATCTGCCGCTGATAGATCTCGCTGTACGGCCAGTGTTGTTCGCCTTCAGGCACACCCGCACCAACAACACGGATCAGGGTCGCGGCTTCGGCGATCTTGTCGCGGTTGTTTTCGTCGGCGGCCCAGTAGGCACGCAGCGTCAGGGCGACGCCGTGGCTGTATTGACGGTCCACCAGAACATCCTCGTTCATCAACAGATAAACCAGGGTCAGCGCCTTGGAGAACAGGACGACGATCAGCACCAGCCAAAGGGTGCGGGAGAAGAAACTCTGGGGGAACCAAACCGGGGTTTTCATGGGTAACCGTTACACACTTGCAGGAGCGAGCGATGCTCGCATATTGCGGATCGCGAGTCTGCGGGCAAGGCCATCTGACCTGACACCCGCACGACCCGCTCCTACAAATCGCCGATCACTTGGTGGCGGCGCCATCCGGCACGAACACGTAGCCCACGCCCCAGACAGTCTGGATGTAGCGCGGTTTGGACGGATCGGGTTCGATCATCCGGCGCAGACGGGAAATCTGCACGTCGATGGAACGCTCCAGGGCATCCCACTCGCGACCACGGGCCAGGTTCATCAGTTTGTCGCGGGTCAGTGGCTGACGGGCGTTCATCACCAGGGCCTTGAGTACCGCGAACTCACCGGTGGTGAGCATGTGCACTTCTTCACCGCGCTTGAGTTCGCGGGTGGCCAGGGACAACTCGTAGTCGCCGAAGGTCACGCTTTCGTCTTCGCTGCCCGGTGCGCCCGGCACTGGAGCCGACTGGCGACGCAGAACGGCTTTTACACGGGCCATCAGCTCATCGGGGTTGAACGGCTTGGCCAGGTAATCGTCGGCGCCCAGCTCCAGGCCCTTGATGCGGCTCAGCTCATCGCCCTTGGCGGTCAGCATGATGATGGGGATCTGATTGTTCGCACCACGCAGGCGGCGGCAGGCGGTCAGGCCGTCTTCGCCGGGCAGCATCAGGTCGAGGACGACCAGGTTGAACACTTCGCGCGCCAGCAGGCGATCCATTTGCTCGGTGTTCGGTACGGCGCGGGCGCGGTAGCCCTTGCTGACGAAAAAACGCTCCAGCAGGCTGCTAAGGCCCGGATCGTCGTCAACAATAAGAATTTTTTCGCCTTCAGCAATGTTTGCAGTGCTGCTCATTAGATGCTCCTTTGATCTCGGCGCGCATTATGGCGTAGCTGCCGTTATACGCACCGTGTGCATTGTTAGCAGATTTTTCCTTTACCGCCAGAAAACCGGCCATTGAAGCCGCAGCCTGCGATGCCCCTGAATGGCTGAACGCTGGTTATAATGCGCGGCCTTTTGTGTCAGGCAACATCAGACAGGTACTACAGACAGACGCGATTTATTTTTATAGCGTCAGCAGTAATTGTTCGATTTCACGGGTCAACGCAATGCCTGTTGACCCAGGCAGCGGCGCTGGCCAGGCCGCTCAACCAGACTCGCCAAGGCCCTAACTCTGCGCCTGCGAGCCTGCTTTCACAATTTGTCAGGTGGTTTTATGGACAGCATCAACAGCCGCATCGCCGAGGAACTCGGCGTACGCCCACAACAGGTCGAAGCGGCCGTCGCGCTACTCGATGAAGGCTCAACCGTTCCCTTCATCGCCCGTTACCGGAAAGAAGTGACCGGCAGCCTCGACGATACGCAATTGCGTCATCTGGAAGAGCGCCTGCGCTACCTGCGAGAACTCGACGAACGGCGCATCAGCATCCTCGCCAGCATCCAGGAGCAGGGCAAGCTGACCCCTCAGCTCGAACGCGACATCAAGCTCGCCGACACCAAGACCCGCCTCGAAGACTTGTACCTGCCGTACAAGCAGAAGCGCCGCACCAAGGGTCAGATCGCCTTGGAAGCCGGCCTCGGCGAGTTGGCGGACGGCCTGTTCAACGACCCGACCCTGAGCCCGGAAGCCGAAGCCGCCCGTTTCATCGACGCGGAAAAAGGCGTGGCCGATGTGAAAGCCGCCCTCGAAGGCGCCAAGTACATCCTCATGGAACGCTTCGCCGAAGACGCGGGCTTGCTGGACAAACTGCGCAGCTACCTCAAGCAGGAAGCCACCCTCAGTGCCCGCGTGATCGCTGGCAAGGAAGAGGAAGGCGCCAAGTTCCGCGATTACTTCGAACATGACGAACCGCTGAAAAGCATGCCTTCGCACCGTGCGCTGGCGATTTTCCGTGGCCGCAACGAAGGCATCCTCAGCTCCGCGCTGAAAGTCGGCGATGAGCTGCCGGGCACCATGCACCCGTGCGAAGGCATGATCGGCCAGCAATTCGGCATCCAGAACCAGAACCGTGCCGCCGACAAATGGTTGGGCGAAGTGGTGCGCTGGACCTGGAAGGTCAAGCTCTACACGCATCTGGAAACCGACCTGCTGGGCGAGCTGCGCGACGGCGCGGAAACCGAAGCGATCAACGTGTTCGCCCACAACCTGCACGACCTGCTGCTGTCGGCCCCGGCCGGCCCGCGTGCCACTCTGGGCCTCGACCCGGGCCTGCGCACCGGTTGCAAGGTGGCGGTGGTCGATTCCACCGGCAAGCTGCTGGATCACGCCACGGTCTACCCGCACGTGCCACACAACAAGTGGGACCAAACCCTCGCGATTCTTGCCGCCCTGTGCGCCAAGCATGCGGTAGACCTGATCGCCATCGGCAACGGCACCGCCAGCCGTGAGACCGACAAGCTCGCCGCCGAGCTGATCAAAAAGTATCCAGCCATGAAGATGACCAAGGTCATGGTCTCCGAAGCCGGTGCATCGGTTTACTCGGCGTCGGAACTGGCTTCCAAGGAATTCCCGGATCTGGACGTTTCGATCCGTGGTGCCGTGTCGATTGCCCGTCGCCTGCAAGATCCGCTGGCCGAGCTGGTGAAGATCGATCCGAAATCCATCGGTGTCGGCCAGTACCAGCACGACGTGTCGCAGCTGAAACTGGCCCGTGGCCTGGATGCGGTCGTCGAGGACTGCGTGAACGCCGTCGGCGTGGACGTGAACACCGCTTCCGTTGCGCTGCTGGCGCGGATCTCCGGCCTCAACGCGACACTGGCGCAGAACATCGTCAGCCACCGCGACGAGCATGGCGCCTTCAAAACCCGCGCTGCACTGAAGAAAGTCGCACGCCTGGGCGAGAAAACCTTCGAACAGGCCGCAGGCTTCTTGCGGGTAATGAACGGCGAAAACCCGCTGGATTCATCGGCGGTTCACCCGGAAGCCTATCCGCTGGTGCAGCGCATCGCCGCTGAAACCGACCGTGACATCCGCTCGCTGATCGGCGATGCCTCGTTCCTCAAACGTCTCGACCCGAAGAAGTACACCGACGAAACTTTCGGTTTGCCGACCGTGACCGACATCCTGCAAGAGCTGGAAAAACCTGGCCGTGACCCGCGCCCCGAGTTCAAGACCGCCGAGTTCCAGGAAGGCGTCGAAGACCTCAAGGACCTGCAACTGGGGATGATCCTCGAAGGTGTCGTAACCAACGTGACCAACTTCGGCGCATTCGTTGATATCGGCGTGCATCAGGACGGTTTGGTGCACATCTCTGCGCTTTCGGAGAAGTTCATCAAGGATCCACGGGAAGCAGTGAAGGCTGGTGACGTGGTGAAAGTGAAGGTCATGGAAATCGACATTCCGCGTAAACGCGTGGGCCTGTCGATGCGCATGAGCGACACGCCAGGCGAGAAAATCGACGGTGCCCGCGGTGCACGTCCGGGTTCGGCGCCACGTCAGTCCCAGAACACCGCACCGCGCAAGGAAACCACGGCGGCAGCCCCGACCAATAACGCCATGGCTTCGCTGTTCGCCAACGCCAAACAATTGAAGAAGCGTTGATGGACGTCCCTGCCGGGTACACCGAAAGCGCATTTTTCAAGCTGTTGGGCTGCCGCCTGCACAGCCTGGAAACCGGGGTGGCGCAAGTCGCCCTGGTGCTGGAACCGGAACTGCGCAATCGCGCCGGCAAACTGCACGGCGGGGCGTTGTTCAGTCTGGTAGACATTGCCATGGGGCTGGCCTGTTCCAGCGCCCATGGCTTTGACCAGCAAAGCGCAACCATCGAGTGCAAGATCAACTACATCCGCGCCGTGTCCGACGGCGAGGTGATGTGCACGGCGCGGGTGATCCACCCGGGCCGACGCACGCTGGTGGTCGAGGCCGACGTAGTGCAAGGCGACAAATTGGTCGCAAAAGCGCAAGGCACGTTCGCTGTCCTGTAGCTACCGGTCATCATTTTGAGTTAATTTCGGCGCAGTGAACCCTGTAGGAGCTGCCGCAGGCTGCGATCTTTTGACTTTGTTTTTCAA
>NZ_JBSVXD010000282.1:0-5334 GCF_054070755.1 Pseudomonas sp. SDO5591_S426
CTGTAGGAGCTGCCGAAGGCTGCGATCTTTTGCTTTCAACTCCCCGCACCTGGAAAACCCTATACAATGTGCGCTTTTTAACGATCCTGAATCCAAGGAGCCTTAGTGAGCACGTTGCCACCCTGCCCGAAATGCAATTCCGAATACACCTACGAGGACGGCGCCCAGCTGATCTGCCCCGAGTGCGCTCACGAGTGGTCCGCCAGCGGCGAAGCCGAAGCGGTGTCCGATGACGCGGTGAAAAAGGATTCGGTCGGTAACGTCCTGCAGGATGGCGACACCATTACCGTGATCAAGGACCTCAAGGTCAAGGGCACGTCGCTGGTGGTCAAGGTCGGCACCAAGGTGAAGAACATCCGCCTGTGCGATGGCGATCACGACATCGACTGCAAGATCGACGGTATCGGCCCGATGAAACTCAAATCCGAGTTTGTCAGAAAAGTCTGAACCTGCTGTATTCCATCCCGCGCCAGGCGTGGGATGGTGCTTCGCCCTCCCCTGCTTCACCCAGCAAATCCTCGCAATAGCTAAAGGCCAGCCGTTTTGACCTTACGCAATCTTTACCCGGAAAAAAGCCCAAACCGCCAATAGGTCCTTGCTATTTATTGAATAGGAATTATTCTCATTGAAACCAATCAATGGAGATGAGAATTCATGACTTACTTAATCGATGCCTGGCTGGACCGCCCACACCCTTACCTCAGGATCCTGCATCGGGAAACGGGGGAAGTCTGTGCGGTACTTGAAGAAGAAGCCTTGAGTGAGCTGCAGGATCAGGGTGATCTTGACCTCAATGGCCTGAATTCCAGCGAACCGGTGGTGCTCAAGGAAGTGGTGCGCAACCTGTTCCTGTTCTGCTATGCCCGGGCGTTGCGCCCGTCGCATGAACTGACTCACAAGCTCGAAATATGAGCAGCGTCGCAAACCCTGTAGGAGCAGAGCTTGCTCGCGATGCAGGCAACTCGGTTTAGTTTTGAAACCGAAGTGATGCTATCGCGGGCAAGCCTTGCTCCTACAAAGATCAAAAGCTTACAGAACGTCGAGCAGCTCGACGTCGAACACCAGTACGCTGTGCGGCGGGATGCTGCCAACGCCTTGAGCGCCGTAAGCCAGTTCGCTCGGCACGTACAGGCGCCATTTGCTGCCGGCATTCATCAGTTGCAGGGCTTCGGTCCAGCCAGCGATCACGCCGCCAACCGGGAACTCTGCAGGCTGGCCACGCTCGTAGGAGCTGTCGAACACGGTGCCGTCGATCAGGGTGCCGTGGTAGTGAGTACGCACGGTGTCTTCACGGGATGGCTTGGCGCCTTCGCCGGCAGTCAGAACTTCGAACTGCAGGCCGGAAGCCAGGGTGGTGATGCCGTCACGCTTGGCGTTTTCAGCCAGGAAGGCCAGGCCTTCGCCAGCGGCCGCTTCAGCCTTGGCTGCAGCTTCGGCTTGCATGATTTCACGGATCACTTTGAAGCTGGCGGACATTTCTTCCTGGCCGACACGGCTTGGCAGACCGGCGAATGCGTCGGTCAGACCTGCCAGGATCGCGTCCAGGTTAACGCCCGGTGGCGGGTTGTCGCGCAGTTGGTCGCCCAGCTGACGGCCAATGCCGTAGCTGACGCGGGTTTCGTCGGTGGACAGATTTACTTCGGACATGACACTGCTCCGCTGTGCGGACGGACCAGGAACTTGCCGTGCATGCACAGCGCGTCCCGGAGCGCCCGAAACCAAAAGGGCCAGCAGACTAGCACAGTTGCCACCGCGTTGATGAGGGGTGTCAGCCCTGTCGTGGAGATCGCTGGTCGATCGGCACCTTCAGGCTTTCGTCAATGCCGCCGAGCCCGCACATCTCGTCATGCACCAGGTTGTGCACGAGGTTGAAGTTCAGCTTGGGAAAGGAGTGAAGCACTTCGCGAGCGTGCTCGACCGAACGCAAATGCATCATTTCGCCGCGCTTATCGCTCAGGGGATACGCGGCGCCATGCATCCGCGCTTCCAGCAGATAAATCCCCCCTTCCATCGAGATCAGGTTCAGCTCGTCGACCTTCCCGGCGACGGCATAGGCATTCAACTCTTGCAGGTTCATGAACGCACCTCACACAGTGGCGAGCCATTACCTCTACAGGGATAGGCCTCGACGCATCAAAGTACAAGCCACAAACGACGCCGCCCGTCTGTTTTGCAACAGACGGGCGGCGGGTACAGCGATGAATGCTGATCAGTGCTTGGTCACTTTATCCAGGTAACCCATGGCAAAGGCCGACACCACGAAGGTCATGTGAATGATCACGTACCACTGCAAATGCTCGGGATCGACGTTCTTGGCGTCCATGAAGATGCGCAGCAAGTGAATCGAGGAAATCGCCACGATGGATGCAGCCACTTTCATCTTCAGCGACGAAGAGTCCATGGTGCCCAGCCAGTTGAGCTTTTCCTTGCTGTCGTCGATGTCGAGTTGGGAAACGAAGTTCTCGTAACCGGAAATCATCACCATCACCAGCAAACCGCCCACCAGCGCCATGTCGATCAGCGACAGCAGCACGAGGATCAGGTCCGACTCGGCCATCGAAAAAACGTTGGGGATGACGTGGAAGACTTCCTGGAAGAATTTCAGCGCCAGGGCCAGCAACCCGAGGGACAGGCCGAAGTAGATCGGCGCCAGCAACCAGCGGGAGGCGTACATTGCATTTTCGATAAAGCGTTCCATTGAATCTCACAGGTGGTCTGAAAATCGACGCGAGTATAGCAGCCCGCTGTTACAGCCAGAAACCATCGGGAAATCCGCCACCTGCGCGTGTATATCAAAGTTTTTCTGCTAGTGTCCAAACCATTGACAGCTCAGTGATATCGGACAGGAAAACTGGAAATGGATGCGCGCTTGCCTTTAACCGGTGCCGGAATCTGCCTGGCGCTGCTGCTGAGCGCCTGCTCGCCGAGCGATGAAAAGCGCCAGGTCAGCCTGGAGGAGAAAACTGCGCAGTTCGAAAAGTCGCTGGATGCGATCCAGGACCCGAAACTCAAGGACGCCGTGGCGGAACTTGGCGGCTCGCTGCTGCTGCTCGAACGGGCGCAACTCAAGCTCCACAGTAAACCGGTGGAAACCGAGTACGGCGAAGACGCCCTCGCCGTCCTCAAGCACTACCCCTCGCCTCAGGCACTGGTCGACACCTACATCAACGGCCTGTTCGTGTTGCATAAAGACTCCAGCTCCGACTACCTCACCGACCTTCAACCCGTGTTTCCTTTCAACTTCAGCATTCCGGCGGCGTTTCTGTTTCCCCATGGCCTGGAATGGCAATCGGTCACGCTGAGCAACAAACGCGTCATCGCTTTCCAGCCGGAATGGTCGGAAACCGATCCCGGCATTCAGTTGAGTCCGTCGAGCTCCAACCTGACCAATCCCGATGACCTGACCGTGGCGTATCCGTTCATCGAAGGCCTTGATGCCGACATCAAGAACCAGCCGCAGCCGGTCAGCCTGCAAGGCAAGATCGAAGTCATCGCCCCCCATCGGCTCTACAGCTTCGACCTGACGAAAAAGGATGTCGGCCAGACGCGCACCAATGACAACGTCAGCGTCACCCTGCTGAAGCTGGCCAATAACTACGCAGAACTCGAATTCAGCAACAGCGCACCACAAGCCCCGGAGATCGGAGAAACACCGCTGAACCCACTGATCGTCCAGGCCAAGGATGCCAGCGGGCAATTTCTCTCGCGCTCCGGTTCGATCAACGAAACCGCTGCGCAAATCGCTTTCTACCAGAAGCAGTTGGCGAAAATGCAGCAACAGAAATCCTGGAGCGAAGCGTTCGAAAAGCAACTCGATGAAGAGCACCGCACCTTCGAGAAGCAACAAACCCATCGTTATTCGAAAGTGTATTTCAACGGCCCGATCGAAACTCTCGAAGTGAGCCTGCTGGACTTTTCAGCCGTCACGGTGACCCGCAAGGATCTGGATCTGCCGGTGCGTCGCTTTGACCGTCACACCACGCAGAAAACCATCCAACCCTTGAACTTGCCGGTGGTGGTGTACGACGACCAGGCGCCGAGCTGGCTCAAGGGCGCGACATTGACCGAGGAGCAACTGAAAAAGGGCGTCAAAATCACTCAGTCTGTTGATGACTCAAGCGCTGCCCGAGTCGAGTTCAGCCACCTCAGAAGTTTCAATGACGAACTGCTCGGCACCTCCTTCAATCCCGGCGAAAACCCGGTCAGCTTCTTCACCGAGGACAGCCGGGGCAAACGCGATGAACCGATCGAATTGCCGCCAGAGGCGTATGAGGTCGATCCCCTTCGCGGCACCATCACCTATGACCTGAACCTGTTTCCGGAAACGCCCGCTTACGTGGTGGGCTCCGTGCCGCTGTTTCTGGCAACGGTCGACAAACAGAGCATTGACGCCCATCAACTGGCCAAAGGCCTGGAGCTCAAAGGCAATGCGTTGGTGGTGGACCTGAAAGTGTTTCCTGAGCAGGACTGGCGGTTTTTTGCCAAGGACGACAGTGGCAATTACCTCAAGGAAATTCTTGCCGTCACCCATGATGCAGGCGCAGAAGGCCCCGCGCTGTTTGCCGTGCATTACTTCTACGGCCAACCCACGCGCCTGGAAACCTATCAGCGAACTGACCTCACCACCGTGCAATATGGCTACGAGGTCAAACTCGACAAGGCTGATGCATCCAAGCTGGCCCAATAGAACGGATCAATGATCAGGCCGAAACTCAAAGCCACCAACGTTACGGCAACGGCCGCCATTGATCTCGCGCAGCTGTGCTTGCAGATGCAGGCACCAGATTTGCGGATCATCAGCGAGTTCGTAGCCGTGCAGTGTCAGGCTTTCAACAATGGTGTCGAGGATGGATTCAGCCGCGAACGGGCCAGGAAACGGGCCCTGGGCTTTGATGGCTGAAGGTTGTTCGCCGGCCATTCCGGCGGCGAAGAGCAAGGTCCACATGCCCGTATCACCCGCCAACGGCTTGATGGCGCATTCGATACGGGTCACAAGACCCAGGCATTGACGAGTGAGGCAGAGGTTGCGCGACATGGCGGCGACCCTCGGTAGATCCGGTATTCAGCCTCCACGGGAAGGCTGTTTCGATCCAGTGATTACTGTCCCTGTCCTTGAGCAGAGAATAGAAGAAAAGTGCGGGATGCAGGCCATTCGATACCAGAAGGCGCCGAATGGTCATTGTGTGAATATTGACGCCAGAGTGATGGCGTTTTCGGACTGTATAGATCACCTGTAGGAGCCGAGCTTGCTCGCGATAGCGGACGTTCAGTCACCACAGGCTTTGAATGTCATGCTGTCATCGCGAGCAAGCTCGGCTCCTACAGGTTATGCCT
>NZ_JBSVXD010000283.1:0-5166 GCF_054070755.1 Pseudomonas sp. SDO5591_S426
ATGGCCGATGGCGGCGGGCCCACGGAGCAGGACCGGAGCGAGGGCATGCCGAGCCTAGGCGAGGCACCGAACGAAAGGGGCAAAGCGCTTTGGTTACTTTCGTCTGGGCCGGCATTCCGGCTCTTCGAAAGTGACCCGCCGTAAGGGCGGAACCTTAAGCAGCCGTTACCGCAGCAATGGATATATACCCAACCATAAGCCGCCGTTACCGCAGCACCGGATATGTACCCAACCAAAAGCCACCACCGGTCAACTATTTACCAAGCACCCTAACTATTACGTTGACATTCGCTGCCTAGGCAGTAACATCTCGACATACATTCACTGCCTAGGCAGCTAATTGGTGTTCAGATGAAACATTTCGCGCCAGACGATTTCCACAATTGCCATCTCGGTCTCCTGCTCGGTCGTGCTGCGCTGCTCAAGGACCGGATCATCGACACGCACATGGAACCTCACGGCATCACCGCCGCGCAGTTCAAGGTGCTGATCATCATGGCCCAGTACGGCGTCGATTCTCCGGGCGAGCTGTGTCGGCACCTGTCGCTGGACAGCGGTTCGATGACGCGCATGCTCGATCGTCTGGAACAGAAAGGCTTCCTCGCTCGCCAGCGCTCCGAGGCAGATCGCCGGCAGGTGCAGCTTGTACTTACGGAAGAGGGGCAAAAACTGGCTGACCGCCTGCCGCACATCGGTGCCGAAGCCATGAATGAACTGGCCGGCGCCATCACTCCAGACGAGCTGAAAACCCTGGAGCTGATCCTCAAGAAAATTCTGCTGGCAGCCGGTGACTCGATCACCGTGCTGCGTCTGGGTGGCAACAATGAACAGTAAAACCCTGCGCACCGGTTTGAGCCTGGTGCTGTTGGCCATGAGCCTGGCGGGTTGCGCCAGTTACAGCGGCCTGACCACCGAAGGCGTCAGCCTCGATGCGAAAAACCTCAAGGCCGGGCAATCCCTCAGCGGCGTGACGTTGTCGCCGGCGGCATGGCCGAAAAGCGACTGGTGGAAAGGCCTTGGCGATCCGCAGCTCGACGGCCTGATCCGCGAAGCCCTGCACGACAGCCCCGACATGCAGATCGCCGACGCCCGTGCCCATCAGGCCAGCGCCGCCGCGTACGCCGCCGATGCCGCGCGGATGCCGACCCTCGATGCCAGCGCCGGTATCAGCCGTTCGCGTCTGGCCAAGGATCAGGACCCGCTGGGGCAGGGCGACAACTACGCCACCGTGCGCAGCATCGGTGCCACTTTCAATTACAACTTTGATCTCTGGGGCGGTCAGCGTGACGCCTGGGAAGCTGCACTGGGCGAGGCCCGCGCTGCGGAAGTCGATCAAAAGGCTGCGCAGTTGACCTTGTCCGCCGACGTGGCCCGTGCCTACAGCGATCTTGGGCAGGCTTACATCGTTCATGACCTGTCCGCCGAAGACCTCAAACGCACCAAACAAATGCTCGACCTGAGCCAGCGTCGCCTGAGCGCCGGGATCGACAGCCAGTATCAGTTCCAGCAAACCGAAAGCCTGGAAGCCACGTCCGAAGCCAACCTGATCGACGCCGAAAAACGCCTGCAAAGCGCCAAGATCGCGCTGGCCGTGCTGCTCGGCAAAGGCCCGGATCGCGGCAATGAAATCGTCCGGCCGAACATTCTCAAGCCTGGCGCCGTGGCGTTGCCGTCGGTGCTGCCGGCCGAGCTGCTCGGTCGTCGTCCGGACCTGGTCGCCGCGCGTTGGCGGGTCGAGGCAGCGAGCAAGAATATCGACGCCGGTAAAACACAGTTCTATCCGAACTTGAACCTCAGCGCGGCGGCGGGTGCCGAATCGTTGTTGGGCGATGCAATGTTCGGTTCGGCGAGCCGCTTCTTCAATGTCGCGCCGACCATTTCCGTGCCGATTTTCGACGGTGGCCGCCTGCGCGCCGACCTCGATTCCCGCGACGCCGACTACGACCTGGCGGTGGCGCAGTACAACAAAAGCCTGGTCAGGGCATTGGGTGATGTCAGCGACAGCATCAACCAGTTGCGTGATATCGGTCGGCAGATCGCTGCCCAACAGCACGCCACCGACATCGCCCAGGATTCATACAACACCGTGGTCCAGCGGTACGGTTCCGGCATCGGCAACTACCTGGACGTGCTCAGCATCGAGCAGCAATTGCTTCAGGCCCAGCGTCAGTTGGCCAACCTGAATGCCGAGCAGATCGACCTGTCGATCCAATTGATACAGGCGCTGGGTGGCGGCTTCCAGCCTGAGGCCATTGCCTCGGCTGACGCCGCTCCAGCCACGCTGACCCACTAATTCAAGGTACTTGTCATGGCCACTGCCGAAACGACTCAATCCCCGGAAAACACCCCGGCCAATCCCAACGCGGGCAAGCGCAAGTTCATGTTGCTGGTGCTTGCCGTGGTCGTTGCACTCAGCGGCGTGGGTGTCTGGGCCTATCACGAATTTTACGGGCGCTGGAGCGAAAGCACCGACGACGCCTATGTGAACGGCAACGTGGTGGAAATCACGCCGCTGGTCACCGGCACCGTGGTGAGCATCGGAGCCGACGATGGTGATCTGGTCCATGAGGGCCAGGTGCTGGTGAATTTCGACCCCAATGATGCCGAGATCGGCCTGCAAAACGCCCAGGCCAATCTGGCCCGCACGGTGCGTCAGGTTCGCGGTTTGTACAGCGACGTCGACGGCATGAAAGCCCAGGTCAACGCCCAGCAAGCCGAAGTGCAGAAAGCGCAGGACAACTACAACCGCCGGAAAAACCTCGCCAGCGGCGGGGCGATTTCCCAGGAGGAGTTGTCCCACGCCCGTGACGACCTGACCTCGGCGCAAAACGCCCTGGCCAACGCCCAGCAGAAACTCAAAACCACCAGCGCGCTGGTCGACGACACTGTGGTGTCTTCGCACCCGGACGTGATGGCCGCCGCCGCGCAACTGCGTCAGGCCTACCTGAACAATTCCCGCAGTACTTTGATCGCGCCGGTAACCGGTTACGTGGCCAAGCGCTCGGTGCAGCTCGGCCAACGGGTGCAGCCGGGTGAGGCGTTGATGGCGGTGATCCCGCTGGATCAACTGTGGATCGACGCCAACTTCAAGGAAACCCAGCTGCGTGACATGCGCATTGGCCAACCGGTGGAGATCGAAACCGATCTCTACGGCAGCAGCGTGAAATACAGCGGCACCATCGACAGCCTCGGCGCCGGTACCGGCAGCGCGTTTGCCTTGCTGCCGGCGCAAAACGCCACTGGTAACTGGATCAAGATCGTGCAACGGGTGCCGGTGCGGATTCACGTCAACGCCGAAGAACTGGCCAAACACCCGCTGCGGGTTGGCCTGTCGACCATCGTCGATGTGGACCTGCACGACCAGAGCGGCCCGGTGCTGGCGCAACAACCGCCGCAGAAGGCGTCGTTCAGCACCAGCATCTACGACCGCCAGTTGGCCGAGGCCGACGCCATGATCACGCAGTTGATTCACGACAACAGCGCCGCGGTCAGCAAGACCGCACATCGCTGATTCGCCAATCCGCCGGCTGCGCCTGTAACGGGCGCAGCGCAACCTGAGTGTCAAAGGATTCGCGATGAGCAATAACGCCTCTTTCACGCCGCCCAGCCTGGTGCTCAGCACCATCGGCCTGTCGCTGGCGACCTTCATGCAGGTGCTCGACACCACCATCGCCAACGTGGCGTTGCCGACGATTTCCGGCAACCTGGGCGTGAGTGCGGAGCAGGGCACGTGGGTGATCACATCGTTCGCAGTGAGCAACGCCATCGCACTGCCGCTGACCGGTTGGCTCAGCCGCCGTTTCGGCGAGGTGAAGCTGTTTATCTGGGCGACGCTGCTGTTCGTAATCGCGTCGTTCCTGTGCGGGATCTCCACATCCATGCCGGAACTGGTGGGCTTCCGCGTCCTGCAAGGCGTGGTGGCGGGGCCGTTGTACCCGATGACCCAGACGCTGCTGATTGCGGTCTACCCCCCGGCGAAACGGGGGATGGCGCTGGCGCTGCTGGCGATGGTCACGGTGGTGGCGCCGATTGCCGGGCCGATTCTTGGCGGCTGGATCACCGACAGTTACAGCTGGCCGTGGATCTTTTTCATCAACGTGCCGATCGGCGTGTTCGCCGCATGGGTGGTGACCCAGCAGATGAAGAAACGCCCGGTGGTCACCAGCCGCCAGCCGATGGATTACGTCGGCCTGATCGCCTTGATCATCGGCGTCGGCGCGTTGCAGATCGTCCTCGACAAAGGCAACGATGCCGATTGGTTTGAATCGAACTTCATCATCATTGGCTCGGTGATTTCCGTTGTCGCGCTGGTGTTCTTCGTAATCTGGGAAATGACCGACGAACATCCGGTAGTGAACCTGCGGCTATTCGCCTACCGCAACTTCCGCTACGGCACCATCGTGCTGATTCTGGGTTACGCCGGGTTCTTCGGGATCAACCTGATATTGCCGCAATGGTTGCAGACGCGACTGGGCTACACTGCGACGTGGGCCGGTTTTGCCGTGGCGCCGCTGGGAATCCTGCCGGTGTTGCTGTCACCTTTCGTCGGCAAATACGCGCCGAAATTCGACATGCGGGTGCTGGCCGGCGGGGCGTTCCTGGCCATCGGCCTGAGCTGTTTCATGCGCGCCGGTTTCACCAATGAAGTGGATTTCCAGCACATCGCCATGGTGCAGTTGTTCATGGGCATCGGGGTGGCGCTGTTCTTTATGCCGACCCTGACCATCCTGCTCTCGGATTTGCCACCGCATCAGATTGCCGATGGCTCGGGCCTGGCGACGTTCCTGCGGACCTTGGGCGGTAGCTTTGCGGCATCGTTGACCACCTGGATCTGGATTCGCCGGGCGGATCAGCACCATGCCTATCTGACCGAAAGCATCACCCAGTTCGATCCGGCGACTCGTGAAGCGTTGACGCATCTAGGCGGGGCGGGGGCGAAGGCCTATACGCAGCTGGATCAGATGGTGATCAGCCAGGCGTACATCATGTCCACGGTGGATTACTTCACCTTGCTGGGCTGGATGTTCTTCGGGTTGATATTGATCGTGTGGCTGGCCAAACCGCCGTTTACGGCGAAGGCTGGGCCTGCGGCGTCTGCGGGACATTGATATAGCAGTGTCCGCTAAAAGATCGCAGCCTTCGGCAGCTCCTACATGGGATTTGTGT
>NZ_JBSVXD010000284.1:0-5092 GCF_054070755.1 Pseudomonas sp. SDO5591_S426
CATCAGGATCAAAAGATCGCAGCCTGCGGCAGCTCCTACGCTGATTGATGCTTACTTTGCTCATTGCACAAGGCAACAAATCCATGTCCTCACGTGTCGCCAGCAAGTCGTCGGCCATACCTGCCCCTCACGTCGCGTCCCCGGCGCTGTTGATCCCCGCCCTGTTGCTGTTCGTTTCCGGTGCTGCGGCGCTGGTGTATCAGGTGCTGTGGATCAAGCAGCTGTCATTGGTGGTCGGCGTGGAGGTGTACGCCATCACCACCGGGATCAGTGCGTTTTTTGCCGGGTTGGCGTTGGGTGGCTTGCTGTTCGGGCGCTGGGCGGACAAGTTGCAGCAACCCGTTCTGCTGTACGCCGGGCTGGAAGTGCTGGTGGCGATACTCGGTGTTGGCGCGACGTTCGCCATGAGTCTGGCGGCCAGCCCGTTTGCCTGGCTGGAACAACATATCGGCCTCATGGCGTGGGTGTTGCCGTTTTTGCTGGTGGGCGTCCCGGCGCTGCTGATGGGCGGCACCCTGCCCGTGCTGGTTCGTTCTCTTGCGACTGACCCGCAACAACTGGGCAAGGCCGGTGGGCACCTGTATGCCGCGAATACCGCCGGAGCCATTGCCGGCACCCTGCTCGCCGCGTTCGTGCTGATTGCCACACTCGGCGTGCGCGGTAGTGCCCTGGCCGCCGCGATGCTCAACCTGCTGGCCGCCGCTGGCGCGTTGTGGTTTCAACGTCAGCGCTCCGTACCTGACGAAACAACGGTGAAGCACCACGCCGACAAGGCACCGGATCGCCTGGCCCTGTGGCTGTATTCGATTGCCGGGGGCGTGGCGCTGGGCTACGAAGTGGTTTGGTCGCAATCGATCGTGCAGTTCATGAGCACGCGCACTTATGCGTTTGCCGTGGTCTTGGCGACCTATCTCGCCGGACTGTTCCTCGGCAGCGCGCTGCTAGCCCGCCGGGTCGATCGCCTGCGCGATCCCTGGGGCGTATTCGGTTTGCTGATTGCCGGTGCCGGGCTCATCGCGTTGCTGGAAATCGCTTTGCTCGGACGCTGGCTGATAGTTGCCCAAAGCGTGGCCGAAGCCTGGGTGCTGTCGTTCGGCGCCAGTGAATTGCTGGGCATGAGCGCACGCTTTGCGGTGGCGGCGTTGAGCATTGTTTTTGTACCGACCTTGCTGCTCGGCGCGGCCTTTCCCGTGGCCCTGCGCTTGAGCGTCGGCCGTGACCATGTGGGGCGCAATGTCGGTGAAGTTGTCGCATTCAATACCCTCGGCGGGATTGTCGGCGTGATGCTTTGCGGCTTCGTGCTGATCCCTTTAATGGGACTGGTTCGTACCCTGGGCCTTTTGGCGATCATCGCCGCCGGGATCGGCTGCTTTGCGGTGCGCAAGGGTCATGGGGTCAAGAAAGGTCGGCGTCAGGCAGTGATCGCCATCGGTTTGTTGGCCGTCGCATTGGCCGTCTTTACCCCGGTCAACAAACTGGCCAGCCTGCTGCCCGGCGCACGCAACGGCACGTTGACGTTCTATGAAGAAGGACGCGGCGGAACCGTCGCCGTGGTCACCCAGGGCAAGGGGCAAAAAACATTCGAGCGCCTGTATATCCAGGGCATATCCAACACCGGTGACGCCATGCCATCCCTGCGCTACATGCGCATTCAGGCGCTGTTGCCGCTGCTGATCCACAACGCTGAACCGCGCTCGGCGCTGGTGATCGGCTTCGGCACCGGTATCACCGCCGGCGCGCTGACGCAATACCCGGGCCTTGAACATCGCGTCGTCGCCGAACTGCTGCCCTCGGTGGTCAAGGCAGCGCCGCTGTTCAAGGGCAACTTCAATGCCGCCGCCAATCCCGGTGTCGACGTGCGACTGCGTGACGGTCGCCAGGAACTGCTGCGCAATCCACAACGCTATGACCTGATCACTCTCGAACCACCACCGCCCTCCGCTGCCGGTGTGGTGAATCTGTACAGCCGCGATTTCTATCAACTGGCCGCCAGCCGTTTGCAGAAGCAGGGCCTGGTGGCTCAGTGGCTACCGCTGCCGACGCAGAACATCGACGACTCGCGCGCGCTGGTGCGCAGTTTCCTCGACGTATTCCCGTACGCCAATCTGTGGACCAGCGAGTTCCACGAGATGCTGCTGGTGGGTTCGATGGAGCCGATTGAACTGGATGCCGCGAAAATCAATCAACGCTTCCAGCAAGACAGCGTGCGCAGCACCTTGCAGGATGTCGGCATCGGTTCGGCCGCCGCATTGCTCGCAACCTGGGTTACTGACCGCGCCGGCCTGGAACGCTTCGCCGCTGATGCGCAACCGGTGACCGACGATCAACCGCGTATCGAGTACGCGCCGTGGGTCCGGGCCAAGGAAATCACCCGGGTGCTGCCGGCGTTGCTGGACTTGCACATCGCGCCGCCGCTGGTGAATGCCGATGCCGGCTTCAATGAGCGCATGAACGCGCACCGGCAACGCCTGATGCAATTTTATCGGGCGAGCCTGCATGCCTATGACGGTGATCGTGATGCCTGGGCGCGGGATATTCGCGAAGTGATGCGCGGAGACGGCGGAAATCCGTATTACCGGTGGTTTGTCGGCGAATGAGAGATCGCCATCATTTGACACACGCCGGCCATCCGGCAAAGCTGCATCGAGCTACAACGCGCGCCTGACGGCAAACGCACCTGGACTACGGAAGTCGCAATGCCGAAACATAAAAATAAAGCAGCAAACCCAAACCCTGATTCGCGTCCCAACCTGATTAGTCGCTACCTGTTCCCTGTCACCATCGGCGCCCTGCTTTTGGCTGTCGTCGGTATCGGCTGGTTTCTGCTCAGCAGCACACCGGCTCCCGTGACCTATGCGCCAACCATTGCGCCCGTCGCGCAACCGGCCAAACCGCAACCGCAACCGCAACCGGTTGACCTGGCGCCGGCAAAAATGGTCGACGAGCAACAATGCCAGGGTTGCCACAGCACCCAGGTCAAGGACTGGCAAGGTTCTCATCACCAGTTGGCAATGCAGGAAGCCAACGCTGAAACCATGCTCGGCGATTTCAACAACGTCACCTTCAAGGCGGAAAACGAAACCACCCGTTTCTCGCGCAAGGACGACGGTTTCTGGGTCAACACGCCCGGCATCGATGGCAAGAACGCAGACTTCAAGGTCGCCTATACCTTTGGCATCGCACCGTTGCAGCAGTATCTGATCCAGGTTGGCGAAGGCCGCTTGCAAGCCCTCGGCGTGGCCTGGGATACAGAAAAGAATCGCTGGTTCCATCTCTATCCGGGCCAGGGCGTGACCTTCAAGGACCCGTTGCACTGGAGCAAACCGAGCCAGAACGCCAACTTCATGTGCGTCGAGTGCCACACCACCGGTTACAAGCGCAATTTCGATGCGGCCAAAAACACCTTCGACAGCCAGTGGAACAGCCTCGGCGTCGGTTGCCAGGCCTGCCATGGTCCTGCTTCCAACCACCTGGAATGGACGGCGAAGAAAACCGACCTGATCCATGCCGGTTTTGCCGTCGACCTCAAGGACAAGAACGCCAGCGTCGAGATCGAAACCTGTGCGCGCTGCCATTCCCGGCGTGCGCCGCTGAGCGATGGTTTCACCGTCGGCAACCGGCTGATGGATGATTACCTGCCGAGCACCCTGACCCGCGAACTGTATGCGCTGGATGGCAAAATCAAGGATGAAGTGTTCGAACACGGCTCCTTCGCCCAAAGCAAAATGTTCGACAAGGGTGTGCGCTGCAGCAATTGCCACAACCCCCACAGCACTCAGCTCAAGGCGCCGGGCAACGGCGTTTGCCTGCAATGCCACAACACGGCGGGCAAGACTTCAGTGGAAGGCGTCGACGGCAAAGGCCTGCAAGCGAAAAACTACGACTCCATCGAACACACCCGCCACACCATGGGCCAGCCGGGTTCGCAGTGCGTCGATTGCCACATGCCCGGCAAGTTCTACATGGGCAATGACTTCCGCCACGACCACAGCTTCAGCATTCCCAACCCCGAACGGGCGAAGAAACTCGGTACGCCGGACGCCTGCCTGACTTGCCACCAAGGCAAGGCCGGCGACAAGGTCACCGAGCAGTTCAAGTTGTGGAACAGCGCCAATACGGCGCAAGCCCCGCGTTACGACGAAAGCCTGTGGCTGATTCGCAACGGCCAGCCCGGCGCGGCGCAAGCCTTGTATGAACAACTGCAACGCAGCAACCTGCCGGCGATTCAACGGGCGACCCTGCTGACCGAGTTGCCGATGTACCCAAGTGAACAAGCGCTGAAACTGGCCACCAAGGACTTGAGCAACTCCGCGCCGCAAGTGCGCGAAAGCGCCATTCGCGCAATCAGCGCGTTCCTGCCGCCACCGGAGCGCGCTCCACTGTTGACGCCGTTGCTGAGCGATCCGGTGAAAGCCGTTCGCATTGCGGCGGCCCGGGACTTGCTCAGCGTGGCGCGAAACGGCTTGGGCACTGCGCAAGACAGCTGGAATGCCGCCATCGGAGAGTACGAAGCGGTGCAAAAGAGTCTGGCTGAACGTGCCGAAGCCAATCTCAACCTCGCAATGTTGTATCAGGCCAGCGGTCGCAGCGGCGAGGTCGAAGGTCTGCTCCACACCTCGCTCCAGCGGGACCCGGATTTCTACCCGGCGCTGGTGACGCTGGTGCAGTGGCTGGAAGCCAATGGCCGTAGCGCGGAGGCTCAGGCGCTACTCGCACAAAGCCTGAAGGAACACCCGGACGCCGCCCTTCTGCAGCACACTCAGGGCTTGTCGCTGGTGCGTGCCGGCAAAGCGGATCAAGCCATGCCATACCTGCGCAAAGCCGCACAACTGGAACCGCAAAGTCCGCAGTACGGTTACGTTCTGGCCGTAGCGCTGCATGACAGCGGCAAGATTGATCAGGCCTGTGAAGAGCTGGAAAGGCTGTTGAAGG
Organism: Pseudomonas sp. SDO5591_S426; assembly: GCF_054070755.1. Taxonomy (NCBI): domain Bacteria; kingdom Pseudomonadati; phylum Pseudomonadota; class Gammaproteobacteria; order Pseudomonadales; family Pseudomonadaceae; genus Pseudomonas; species Pseudomonas sp. SDO5591_S426. Next base: position 4,933 of record NZ_JBSVXD010000284.1, read on the forward strand.
TACAGCCAGCCAACCGCAACGCGCGGTTGTCGCTGATCCAGTACTACCTGGATAACGGGCAGGAGCCCAAGGCTCAAGCGCTGTTGCAGGGCTGGAAGAAAATGAACATGGGGGATCCGGCGTTGAAATGATCGAGAAAACATCAAAAGATCGCAGCCTG
>NZ_JBSVXD010000285.1:0-5050 GCF_054070755.1 Pseudomonas sp. SDO5591_S426
CGCGTTCCAATGGGACGCAGAGCGTCCCGGGCAGCATTCCCACGCAGAGCGTGGGAACGATCTTTTGTGCTCAGCGTTTCACGGCAACCGGCTGATTCAACTCAGCCCGCTTGCTCAGCAAATCAAACACCGCCGGATACGCCGGCCGTTCGATGTACCGCCCGGCACCACGCTCGGCGCGCAAGTCGCCATCGGCCCAGACCACGCGGCCCTGACTGATGGTATGGCTCGGCACGCCGCGCACGGTCTTGCCTTCGAAGATGTTGAAGTCGACTTGCTGGTGATGGGTCTTGGCGGAAATCGTCCGCGTGCCCTGCGGGTCCCACAGCACCAGATCGGCATCGGAACCAACGCGGATCGCACCTTTGCGCGGGTAGAGGTTGAAGATTTTCGCGGTATTGGTGGAGGTGAGAGCAACGAATTGCTGTATCGAAAAACGCCCGGTGTTCACCCCTTCTTCCCAGAGCACGGCCATGCGGTCTTCAATGCCGGCGGTGCCATTGGGGATCTTGCTGAAGTCGTCCTTGCCGGCGGCTTTTTGCTCGGCGCAGAAGCAGCAGTGGTCGGTGGCGGTGGTGTGCAGGTTGCCCGCTTGCAGACCATGCCAAAGCGCTTCCTGATGACCGCGCGGGCGGAACGGCGGGCTCATCACGTAACCAGCAGCGGTCTGCCAGTCCGGGTGCTGGTAGACGCTGTCGTCCAGCAGCAGATGCCCGGCCAGCACTTCGCCGTAGACCGGTTGGCCTTTGCTGCGGGCATAGGTGATTTCGTCCAGCGCTTCTTTGGTCGACACGTGCACCAGGTACAGCGGCGTGCCCAGGGTTTCGGCAATCCGGATCGCCCGGCTCGCGGCTTCGCCTTCAACCTGCGACGGACGTGACAGCGGATGCGCTTCCGGCCCGGTCATGCCCTGGGCCATCAGCTTGCGTTGCAGGTGATAAACCAGTTCACCGTTTTCCGCGTGAACAGTGGGAACAGCACCCAATTCCAGGCAGCGTTCGAAGCTCGCCACCAACGTGTCGTCGGCGGCCATGATCGCGTTTTTGTACGCCATGAAATGTTTGAAGCTGTTGACCCCGTGCTGGCTGACCAGCTCGGCCATGTCTTCGCGAACCTGCTCGCTCCACCAGGTGATGGCGACGTGGAAACCGTAATCGGACGCCGATTTCTCGGCCCAGCCGCGCCACTGATGAAAGGCTTCCATCAACGATTGCTGCGGGTTGGGAATCACGAAGTCGATGATTGAAGTCGTGCCACCAGCAAGGCCTGCCGCCGTGCCGCTGAAAAAGTCTTCGCTGGCCACGGTGCCCATGAAGGGCAGTTGCATGTGAGTGTGTGGATCAATGCCGCCCGGCATCAGGTATTGGCCGCTGCCGTCGAGTACTTCTGCACCTGCGGGCACGTCGAGGTTTTCGCCGATGGCCTTGATCACGCCGTCTGCGCAATACACATCGGCGCGATAACTTTCATCATGGGTAACAACGGTAGCGCCACGGATCAACAGAGACATTCCGGATTCCTCGCAGGCAATGACCGACTGATGCCGGTTCTAAATGTTTTATATGAAGCAAGTGCCAACAGGGTTATTCCTGTCAACGCTGTCAGGATTAAACGCTAGCCGCAGTTTATGGAATCAGCAAGAATATTTTTTATAAGCTTATTGCTGTTTTAACTGATTGATAAATAACGATTAAAAACATAAATCCCCAAAATGGTGAGGCCTCTCACCATTTTGACGCACTTGACAGGATCTAAAAATGGTCAAGATTTCTTATGTGAAATCAGCTGTTTGAGTATGGTCTATGGTTGATGCGCGACTTTGAAAAAAAGATCAACGCACCAGATTGAGTCCTGACTGTTCGGACAACTTGCCTGGCATTCGGCCTGAGTGGCACGGCAGATAGTCGAGTCAGTGAATAAAACTGATAAGCATCAGTTAGTTGCAAAGTGTTTATGGAACTGCCCGATGCGCAATCGGGGTGTCCGGCACGGTTATTGATGGTGCCAGCCCCTGATGAGCAAAAATAATCAAAAGAACAGTGGAGCGGCCATGCAACAGATCAGATCGCAAGTGACCGAGCGCGACGGCTTGTTTGAGCTTGAAGCCGGCAGCGATGTCCTCGACAGTCCCCGTTATAACCACGACATTGCACCAACCAAGGTGCGCGAACGTACCTGGAATAAATGGCACATCACCGCGTTGTGGGTCGGCATGGCGATTTGCGTACCGACCTATACCCTTGGCGGCGTGCTGACCGCTTACTTCGGCCTGAGCGTTGGCGAAGCGCTGCTGGCGATTCTGTTTGCCAACATCATCGTGCTGATTCCCCTGACACTGAACGCCTTCCCCGGCACCAAGTACGGGATTCCGTTTCCGGTGTTGCTGCGCTCGTCCTTCGGCGTCCTCGGTTCGAACATCCCGTGTCTGATCCGGGCGTTGGTGGCTTGTGGCTGGTTCGGCATTCAAACCATGTTCGGCGGCCTGGCGATTCACCTGTTTCTGGGCTCGGTGTTCGAGGGCTGGAAATCCCTCGGCGGCACCGGTGAGGTGATTGGCTTCATGGTGTTCTGGGCGCTGAACCTGTGGGTGGTGATTCGCGGCGCCGAGTCGATCAAATGGCTGGAAACCCTGTCCGCACCGCTGTTGGTGTTGGTGGGCGCAGGGCTGCTGGTCTGGGCCATGCCCAATGTGTCGATGACCGAATTGCTGGCGATCCCGGCCAAGCGTCCCGAAGGCGCCGGTGTGGCCAGTTACTTCGCTGCCGGTCTGACGGCAATGGTCGGGTTCTGGGCCACGTTGTCGCTGAACATTCCGGATTTCAGCCGCTACGCAAAAAGCCAGAAGGATCAGATCGTCGGGCAGATCATCGGCTTGCCGCTGACCATGTTCCTGTTTGCCTCCCTCGGCGTGGTGATGACCGCTGCCTCGGTGAAACTGGTGGGCGTGACAGTGTCCGATCCGGTTACGCTGATCGGTCATATCCAGAGCCCGGTGTGGGTGGCCATTGCCATGGCGCTGATCATCATCGCCACGCTGTCGACCAACACCGCAGCCAACATCGTGTCGCCGACCAATGACTTCCAGAACCTTGCGCCGAAGGTGATCAACCGGACTAAAGCGGTGATCCTCACCGGGTTGGTGGGGTTGGGGTTGATGGCGCATGAGTTGCTGAAAAAGCTTGGCCTGATCGTTTCGGACGTCAGCCTGGAGTCGGTCTATTCCAACTGGCTGCTCGGCTATTCCAGTTTGCTCGGACCCATTGCCGGAATCATGGTGGTGGACTATTTCCTGATCAAGAAACAGCAACTGGACCTTGCCGGGCTCTATCGCGATGACGTGTACCCGGCGTGGAACTGGAACGGTTTTATCGCGTTTGGTGTGCCGGTGGTGCTGACGTTGTTGTCGTTGGGCAGCGATGCGTTCAGCTGGTTCTACAGCTATGGCTGGTTTACCGGGTCGGCGCTGGGTGGGGTGATTTATTACGGGTTGTGCGCGATGCGGCCCAGTCACTCTGTTGCGAAATCTGCGGTGTGAGATCGGGCCTCATCGCTGGCAAGCCAGCTCCCACAGGTGTCTCGGGTGTCCATAAAACCTGTGGGAGCGGGCTTGTCGGAACGCCGCATCGCAGCGATGGCGACCTCAAAAACACTACCGAATTGCCTGAAGAAATCCATAAGAACAGCCTGAGGAGATCATCATGAACGCGGCCGTAGACGTTCTGCAGTCCACCCATCAGCACATCAATCGCGATCGCTTGTGGCAGTCGCTCATGGAGCTGGCCAAGCTCGGCGCCACGGTCAAGGGCGGCGTATGTCGCCTGGCCCTGACCGATCTCGACCGCCAGGCGCGGGACATCTTCGTCAATTGGTGTGAGGAGGCCGGATGCACCGTCAGCATCGACGCCGTGGGCAACATTTTCGCCCGCCGTCCTGGCCGCAATCCGAACCTGCCACCGGTCATGACCGGCAGCCACATCGACACCCAGCCCACCGGCGGCAAGTTTGACGGCTGTTTCGGCGTGCTCGCTGGCGTCGAAGTGTTGCGCACGCTCAACGACCTGAACATCGAAACCGAAGCACCGCTGGAAGTGGTGGTGTGGACCAACGAAGAAGGATCGCGATTCGCCCCGTGCATGATGGGCTCCGGTGTGTTCGCGGAAAAGTTCACACTTGAAGAAACCCTGGCCAAGGTCGACGCCGAGGGCGTGACCGTCGGTGAGGCGCTCAACGCCATCGGTTACGCCGGGCCGCGAAAAGTCAGCGGCCATGCCGTGGGTGCCTACTTCGAAGCGCACATCGAGCAAGGCCCGATTCTCGAAGACGAACGCAAAACCATCGGCGTGGTGATGGGCGCCCTCGGGCAGAAATGGTTCGACCTGAAACTGCGCGGCGTCGAAGCCCATGCCGGCCCGACGCCGATGCACCTGCGCAAGGATGCATTGGTCGGCGCCGCCGTGATCGTCGGTGCGGTCAATCGCGCCGCTCTCGGTCATCAACCCCACGCCTGCGGCACCGTCGGCTGCCTGCAAGCCTACCCGGGCTCACGCAACGTCATACCCGGCGAAGTGCGCATGACCCTGGATTTCCGTCACCTGGAGCCGGCGCGCCTGGATTCGATGATCGCCGAAGTGCGCGAAGTCATTGAGACCACCTGCGAAGAACATGGCCTGACCTTCGAGCTCACGCCCACGGCAGACTTTCCGCCGCTGTACTTCGACAAAGGCTGCGTCGAAGCGGTACGCGGTGCCGCGCAGGGACTGGGTCTATCGCATATGGACATCGTCAGCGGAGCGGGGCACGACGCAATCTTCCTCGCCGAACTCGGGCCGGCCGGGATGATCTTCGTCCCGTGCGAAGGCGGCATCAGCCACAACGAAATCGAAAACGCCGCACCGGATGATCTGGCGGCGGGGTGTGCCGTGTTGTTGCGGGCGATGTTGGCGGCATCGGCCGCTGTCGCAAAAGGAGAACTGGCGGCCTGAAAAGTGTAGGAGCGGGGCCTCTCTCGCGGGACCTCCACAATAACCCCCCCCCTCTTCACCCCGCCATT
>NZ_JBSVXD010000286.1:0-5042 GCF_054070755.1 Pseudomonas sp. SDO5591_S426
CAGAATCACTCGATCCCTGTAGGAGCTGCCGACGGCTGCGATCTTTTTTTTGAGTCACGTCGCTAGTTCGAGGTTTTCGCCATCTGCGTATCCGACGCCCGCCAGATCAGCCGCGTCGTGTCGTAACCCTGCTGACGCGCCTTGCTCAGCAACTCTTCACGCACCACACCGTTGACGGTCGGCGTGCGCGACAGCAACCAAAGGTACTTGCGGCTCGGGTCGCCGACGATGGCCGTCTTGTAGTCATCGCTGACGTACAACACCCAGTACTCACCCTTCGCAATGCCCGGAATCAGCCGGGAAAACCAGGTATCGAACTCGACCCACAATTTGTCGGTCTTGCCCGGCACCTGTGGATAAGCCGTGCCCTTGACCTCTTCCCATTGCCACTGCGCTGTCAGACAGCGGTTCAACACCGCGACGTTACCGTCGGGCAACAGGCTGTAATGAGCTTCGGATTGCGCGCAGTCGCGCTGGAAATACATCGGCAAGCGCGCCAACTCGTACCAGGTACCCTGGTAGCGCTTGAGGTTGACGCTGTTGGCCGTTTTCGGCGCCAACGGATCCTGGCCAGAACTGGCACAGCCGGCCAATACCAGGCCGGCAAAAAGAATCATCAATAACCGCTTCATTGTTTTTCTCCCGTGGGCGCGTAGCCCCGGTTTACTTCAGGCCTTGGCCGGAAAACATCAGCACTTTGTCACCGGCATACTGCACGCTGATAAAGCTGTTCTTGTCGCCCCAGGTGCAACTGGACATGCCGAGCGCGCCTGAACAATCGGCGGGTTTGCCCAATAAGGTTTCCACGTCGGCCTTGGCCATGCCGGCCGAGAGCTTCGAGTAGTTTTCCTGATTGACCTTGCTGCATGCAGCCAACAACACGCAGAACGAAAGCAGGGCGATGGATCGCAGCGACATGGTGTAACTCCAGGGGCGAAGGGGATTGGCATGGCTGCCAAGCAGAACCTTAGAAGAGAAAACCCCCATCTGGTTCCCTCGCCAACCCGCTATTTATTGGGCCGCTCGTCTGCCATTTCCCCAAGAATCAGCCACTTTGTTCGGCTATCGAGCATTTCGTCGGTTTTCGTCAAAAGTGCCTAATCTTTGGCGCCGCTCTGTCGACATAAAATGCAACGCGAAGCCACGCCCGTGGCGTTTGCCCCTCTTTGTTGACCAGATCTCCTGCGGTAGCTCATCCAATGACCAGAAACATGAAATTCAGCCACAAGATCTTGCTGGCTGCCGCCCTCGTGGTGGCCGTCGCATTCGCTTGTTTCATCCTGTTCAACGACTATCGCCAGCGCCAGACCCTGCGCAGCAGCACCGAGGCCTCGATGCAGGAGCTCGGCAGCCTGACCACCAGCAACATCCAGACCTGGCTGGAAAGCCGCATGCAGTTGCTGCAATCAATGGCTCAGCAAGTCAGCGCCGACGGCAATGCCCCTGCCAGCCTGAAGCGGATCATCGACCTGCCCGCCTACACCGGCAATTTCCAGCTGAGCTACTTCGGTGGTGCGGACGGCGTGATGTTCTCGATCCCGGCGGGCAACCGCGCGCCGGACTACGACCCACGCGCCCGTGGCTGGTACAAAGCGGCCAACAGCGCGCAACAGACCATTGTTACCGAACCGTACATCGCCGCTTCGTCCGGCAAACTGGTGATCACCGTAGCGACCCCGGTACAGCGTCAGGGTCAGATGATCGGCGTTGCCGGTGCTGACATCGACCTGACCAGCGTCAGCGCGATCATCAACTCGCTGAACTTCGGCGGTCACGGCCATGCCTTCATTGTCAGCGCCGATGGCAAGATCCTGATTCACCCGGACAGCAAACTGGTGCTCAAGAACCTGACCGAGGCCTATTCCAGCGGTGCGCCGAAAGTCAGCCCGGGCATGAAAGAAGTCGAGATCGACGGCAAGCGCCAGTTCATCTCCTTCACCCACGTCAACGGCGTGCCGTCGGCGGATTGGTACGTGGCACTGGTGCTCGACCAGGACACCGCGTTCTCGATGCTCAGCGAATTCCGCACCTCGGCGATCATTGCCATGGTGATTGCGGTGGTGATCATCATTGCGTTGCTGGGCATGCTGATCAACCTGTTGATGCAGCCGCTGCTGACCATGGGCCGCGCCATGCATGACATTGCCGAAGGCGAAGGCGACCTGACCAAACGCCTGACCATTCACGGCCACGATGAATTCGGCGCGCTGGGCTTGTCGTTCAACCGTTTCGTCGAGCGTATTCACACCTCCATCATCGAAGTGTCCTCGGCCACCGGCCAGGTCAACGAAGTGGCACTGCGCGTGGTGGCCGCCTCCAACTCGTCGATGTTCAACTCCGACCAGCAAGCCTCACGCACCAGCAGCGTCGCCGCCGCAATCAACCAGCTCGGCGCCGCCGCCCAGGAAATCGCGCAGAACGCCGCCCTCGCCTCGCAACACTCCAGCGACGCGCGCAGCCTGGCCGAAGACGGTCAGCAGGTGGTGGATAAAACCATCGCGGCGATGCAACAGCTCTCGGCGAAGATCAGCGACTCGTGCGGCAATATCGAAACGCTCAACAGCAACACGGTCAACATCGGGCAGATTCTGGAAGTGATCACCAGCATCTCCCAGCAGACCAACCTGTTGGCCCTCAACGCCGCCATTGAAGCCGCGCGCGCCGGTGAAGCCGGACGTGGTTTCGCGGTGGTTGCCGATGAAGTGCGCAACCTCGCCCACCGCACCCAGGATTCGGCGCAGCAAGTGCAGAAGATGATCGAAGAACTGCAAGTCGGCGCCCGCGAAGCGGTGAGCACCATGACCGACAGTCAGCGCCAGAGCGAAAGCAGTGTCGGCATCGCCAACCAGGCCGGCGAGCGTCTTGGCAGCGTGACCCAGCGCATCGGTGAGATCGATGGCATGAACCAGTCGGTGGCGACTGCGACCGAAGAACAAACGGCCGTGGTGGAGTCGATCAACGTTGACATCACCGAGATCAACACATTGAACCAGGAAGGTGTGGAGAACTTGCAGGCGACCTTGCGTGCGTGTGCGGATCTTGAACAGCAGGCGGCGCGGTTGAAGCAGTTGGTGGGTAGTTTCAGGATCTAAGGCGCAGCTACTGGCAAAATCGCTAGCAGGCTAGCTCCCACAGGGGATTTGTGAACGCCACAGATCAAATGTGGGAGCCAGCCTGCTGGCGATGGCGGCATCAGTCGCCCCAAAAGACTAAAACCGTGAACCCGGTTTCGACAGAAACACCAATTCCTCAGCCGTAGACTCCCGCCCCAACACCGCATTGCGATGCGGAAACCGTCCGAACTGCGCAATCACTTTCTGATGCTTCTCGGCGTAATCCAGGTAATCGGCAAACAGAGTCCGGTCAGCTTCAGGCTGTTGCGCCACCAGCTCGATGTAGCGCGAGATGCATTCATTCTGCACCGCCAGGTGCTCGCAGTGCTCCAGCACCAGGTAGATGAATACTCGCTGGATCGGCCTTAACTGCCGATCAAAATCCGCAGCAATGCCTTGCGCCACCAGCGCTTGCGCCCTGAGATCGCCGGAAAAGGATTTGGGAGAGTCGCGAAAGATCATTCGCGGGAGTTGATCGAGCAACAGCACCAGTGCCAGCCGACCTTCGGGGCGTTGCGCCCATTCGGTCAATCCGCCGGCCAGTGCCTGCTCGACCTGGTCCCCGAAACGCTCACGCGCTTCGAGGTCCTGGCTGTCGCGCTTACCGAACCACAACTTGCCCTTGTCAGCCGCGATTGCCCTGGAGATTTCGGCTGTACCGAACCACCAATCGAGCAACGGCTGCCAAGGCGCGTTCATGATTTATTCCTTGTGGTAAGCCGTGACGCGGGCCACTTCTTCTTTCGAACCGAGGAACACCGCTACGCGCTGGTGCAGGCCTTCTGGCTGGATGTCGAGGATGCGCTGGTGGCCGTCGGTGGACGCGCCGCCCGCTTGTTCCACCAGGAACGACATCGGGTTGGCTTCGTACATCAGGCGAAGTTTGCCCGGCTTGGATGGCTCACGGCTGTCACGTGGGTACATGAACAGACCGCCACGGGTCAGGATGCGGTGCACGTCCGCAACCATCGCGGCAACCCAACGCATGTTGTAGTTCTTTTTCAGCGGGCCTTCATCGCCTGCCAGCAATTCGCCGACGTAGCGCTGTACCGGGGCTTCCCAGTGACGCTGGTTGGAGGCGTTGATGGCAAATTCCTGGGTGGCTTCAGGAATGGTGATGTTTTCGTGGGTCAGTACGAAGCTGCCCATTTCACGGTCCAGGGTGAAGCCTTTCACGCCGTCGCCCAGGGTCAGGATCAGCATGGTCTGTGGACCATAGATCGCGTAACCGGCGGCGACTTGTTGGGTGCCTGGCTGCAGGAAAGCCTTTTCATTCAAAGGTTCGTTCTGGCTCAGATACTCGTTCGGGCAACGCAGTACCGAGAAGATCGTGCCGACCGGGGCGTTGATGTCGATGTTCGACGAACCGTCCAGCGGGTCGAATACCAGCAGGTACGCGCCTTTCGGGTATTTGCCCGGGATCTGGTAGGCGTTGTCCATTTCTTCGGACGCCATGCCGGCCAGGTGACCGCCCCATTCGTTGGCTTCGAGCAGGATCTCGTTGGAGATCACGTCGAGTTTCTTCTGCACTTCGCCCTGAACGTTTTCAGTGCCCATGCTGCCCAGAACGCCGCCGAGGGCGCCTTTGGACACGGCGTGGTTGATCTCCTTGCAAGCACGCGCCACCACTTCGATCAGGAAGCGCAGATCGGCAGGAGTGTTGTTGCTGCGGGTCTGCTCAATCAAATAGCGACTCAAGGTAACGCGGGACATGGAAGGCTCCGGTGGAATGGGGGGCTAAAAACCCGCGCAGTTTAACGCGAGTCGGGGCGCATTTCCTCCTATCAGACGTGATCGGCTGAAGAGAGTTCATGCGCGGGGTTGAGCGTAGTAGGAAATGGGCCGGATGTGAGACACCGATAAATAGCAGTTTCGATAATTTAGTGTCAGTTCCGACGCCATCGCTGGCAAGCCAGCTCCCACAGGTAT
>NZ_JBSVXD010000287.1:0-5037 GCF_054070755.1 Pseudomonas sp. SDO5591_S426
GCCAGCCCTACGACCCGAAACTTGCGCTTGCCCGGTGAGGTTCAAGACGGTATCTACAGGTGTACACGAACCATGTAGGAGCTGCCGAAGGCTGCGATTTTTTTTGCTTTCAACCCAACATCAGCGTGCCACTGGCCACCAGCGTCGCATTCCCGCCTATCTTCACCCGATCCCCTTCCAGCCGGCAGAACAACTCCCCACCTCGCGCAGAACACTGATAAGCCGTCAGACTCGACTTGCCCAGACGTCTTGACCAATACGGAATCAGGCTGCAATGAGTCGATCCGGTCACCGGGTCTTCATTGATGCCAATCGCCGGTGCGAAATAGCGCGAGACGAAATCGTGTTTATTGCCCCGCGCGGTCACGATGGCGCCCAACCATGGCAGTTTCGCCAGGGCGACCATGTCCGGTTTGCAGTCGAGCACGGCCTGCTCGGACTCCAGCACCACGAACAACTCGTTCGAACCCAGCACATCGACCGCTTCCACGCCAAGCGCACGCTCGACGTCCAGGGTCACGCCCACTTCCGAAGGGATGATCGACGGGAAATCCAGCCACAAACGCCCACCCTCACGACTCACGCTCAGCGGGCCGGACTTGCAAGTGAAGTCCAGGCGCTCAACGGGTTCTTTGTAGATTTCAAACAAAACGTAAGCGCTGGCCAGGGTCGCGTGACCACACAATGGCACCTCGGTGGTCGGGGTAAACCAGCGAATGTGCCAGCCCTGCCCTTCACGCACCACGAAAGCGGTTTCGGCGAGGTTGTGTTCCGCGGCGATCTTTTGCATCAACTCATCGGCGAGCCATGCATCCAGTCGATAAACCATCGCCGGATTGCCACTGAAGGGTCGATCACTGAACGCATCGACCTGATGAAACTCAAGCTGCATGAGACTTCTCCTTTATAAGCTCAAGCGCGGCCGATATCGGCGAACGTTGCCTGGGTATGTTCAGCCAGCACGGCGGGCGCCAGTTCGACTTCCAGGCCACGGCGCCCCGCGCTGACATAAATGCTCGCAAAGGGCTGGGCCGAATTGTCAATAAAGGTGCGCAAGCGCTTCTTCTGCCCCAACGGACTGATGCCACCCAACAGATAACCGGTGGAACGCTGGGCCGCCGCCGGGTCGGCCATTTCGACTTTCTTCACCCCGGCCGCATGGGCCAGTGCTTTCAAATCGAGAGTCCCGCCAACCGGCACCACTGCCACCAGCAATTCACCTTTTTCACTGGCCGCCAACAAGGTCTTGAACACTTGCGCCGGGTCCAATCCGAGCTTTTCCGCCGCTTCCAGCCCGTAGGACGCAGCCTTCGGGTCGTGTTCATAACTGTGCACACGGTGTTCGGCCCGAACCTTTTTCAGCAAATCCAATGCGGGTGTCATGACAGCTCCAGACTTGGCGGCAGTAGAAAAAATCCTGCGCCGGATTCTAGGACATTGATCCGCAAAAGGCTCTATCCCGGCGCCGTTTGGACAGGCCGCCCACCGTCGCCAGTCACGATCATTCACCGGACTAATAGTTTGTTTGTGACCAATGGTTCACTTTCGACCTTTGACAGCCGTGTTTCTTGTCTATATTTTTTCGTTTCTGAAACTGTACGAAAAGTCTTACCGCAGTGCCCTGCTGTAAACCGGGAACAGGATGGGGATCCTGCCTTGGTGAAAAACGCGCTTTGACCACAATGGAATGAAAGCGCCAGACAAGAAAAAAAATGAGGTTTCAATGACAACTGCTTTACAACAACCGTCGCTCTCGAGCCAATGCATGGCCGAGTTTCTGGGTACTGCACTTCTGATCTTTTTTGGTACAGGTTGCGTTGCCGCGCTCAAGGTCGCGGGTGCCAGCTTTGGCTTGTGGGAAATCAGCATCATCTGGGGCGTCGGCGTGAGCATGGCGATCTACCTGACCGCAGGCGTTTCCGGGGCTCATCTCAACCCTGCAGTGAGCATCGCGCTGAGCATTTTTGCCGACTTCGAAAAGCGCAAACTGCCCTTCTACATTTTTGCCCAGGTGGCTGGCGCCTTTTGCGGCGCTCTGTTGGTGTACACGCTGTACAGCAACCTGTTCTTCGATTTCGAACAAACCCACCACATGGTTCGCGGCACCGAAGCCAGCCTGGAATTGGCGTCGGTGTTCTCCACTTTCCCCAACCCGAGCCTGTCCACGGCACAAGCATTCCTCGTCGAAGTCATCATCACCGCCATTTTGATGGGCGTGATCATGTCGCTGACCGACGACAACAATGGCCTGCCCAACGGCCCGCTGGCACCGATCCTGATCGGCCTGCTGATTGCGGTGATCGGCAGTTCGATGGGGCCATTGACCGGTTTCGCGATGAATCCTGCCCGTGACTTCGGCCCTAAGCTGATGACCTTTTTCGCCGGCTGGGGTGAGATTTCCCTCACCGGCGCGCGCGATATTCCGTACTTCCTGATTCCGGTTTTCGCACCGATAGTCGGCGCCTGCCTCGGTGCAGCGGCCTACCGCGGAATCATCGCCCGTCATCTGCCGAACGCCGTACCTGCTACAAAGGACACATCAACGGCCATTGACGGCAAACCGAGAATTTCTTGATACCGTTGGCGCATGATCCTGCCGAAAAGATCGCGCGCCAGACCTCACTCCCTTATTTCGTCCAAGGCAATCGACATGACCGACACTCAGAATAAGAACTACATCATTGCCCTCGATCAGGGTACGACCAGCTCCCGCGCGATCATTTTCGACCGCGACGCCAACGTGGTCTGCACCGCTCAACGGGAGTTCGCGCAGCATTACCCGCAAGCCGGCTGGGTCGAACATGACCCGATGGAAATCTTCGCCACCCAGAGCGCGGTGATGGTCGAGGCCCTGGCGCAAGCCGGCCTGCATCACGATCAGGTCGCGGCCATCGGCATCACCAACCAGCGTGAAACCACCGTGGTCTGGGACAAGAACACCGGCCGACCGATCTACAACGCGATTGTCTGGCAGTGCCGCCGCAGCACCGAGATCTGCCAACAGCTCAAGCGCGATGGCCACGAGCAATACATCAGCGACACCACAGGCCTGGTCACCGACCCGTACTTCTCCGGCACCAAGCTCAAGTGGATTCTCGACAACGTCGAAGGCAGCCGCGAACGCGCGCGCAACGGCGAACTGCTGTTCGGCACCGTCGACAGCTGGCTGATCTGGAAATTTACCGGCGGCAAGGTGCACGTCACCGACTACACCAACGCCTCGCGCACGATGCTCTTCAACATCCACACCCTGGAGTGGGACGCGAAGATGCTGGAGGTGCTGGATATCCCCCGCGAAATGCTCCCGGAAGTGAAGTCGTCGTCGGAGATTTATGGCCGTACCAAAAGCGGCATTGCCATCGGCGGCATCGCTGGCGACCAGCAAGCCGCGTTGTTCGGTCAGATGTGCGTTGAAGCCGGTCAGGCGAAAAACACCTACGGCACCGGTTGCTTCCTGTTGATGAACACTGGCGACAAAGCCGTGAAATCCAAACACGGCATGCTCACCACCATCGCCTGCGGCCCACGCGGCGAAGTGGCCTACGCACTGGAAGGTGCGGTGTTCAACGGTGGCTCCACCGTGCAATGGCTGCGTGACGAGTTGAAGATCATCAACGACGCCCACGACACCGAATACTTCGCCAACAAGGTCAAGGACAGCAACGGCGTGTACCTGGTGCCCGCCTTCACCGGCCTCGGCGCGCCGTATTGGGACCCGTACGCCCGTGGCGCATTGTTCGGCCTGACCCGCGGTGTTCGTGTGGACCACATCATCCGTGCCGCGCTTGAGTCGATCGCCTACCAGACCCGCGACGTGCTCGACGCCATGCAACAGGACGCCGGCGAACGCCTGAAAGCCCTGCGCGTGGATGGCGGTGCGGTGGCGAACAACTTCCTCATGCAGTTCCAGGCCGACATCCTTGGCACTCAGGTCGAGCGCCCGCAAATGCGCGAAACCACGGCGCTGGGCGCGGCTTACCTGGCGGGCCTGGCCTGCGGTTTCTGGGGTAGCCTGGAAGAGTTGCGTGGCAAAGCCGTCATCGAACGCAAGTTCGAACCGACCCTGGACGAAACCGCCAAGGAAAAACTTTACGCCGGCTGGAAAAAAGCCGTCAGCCGCACTCGCGATTGGGCGTCTGAAGACGAGGCTGAATAAGCCCACTTGCAGACTGGTATCAGCTTGTAACTGGTAGGGAGCAGATTCCTGCGGCATCATGGGCAAATTTTGCACGGCAGCCCAAAGGACGCCCCATGAATCTGCCTCCCCGTCAGCAGCAAATCCTCGAGCTTGTCCGCGAACGCGGCTATGTCAGCATCGAGGAAATGGCCACGCTGTTCGTTGTTACCCCGCAAACCATCCGCCGCGATATCAATCAGCTCGCGGAAGCCAATTTACTGCGTCGCTATCACGGCGGCGCGGCTTACGATTCCAGTGTTGAAAACACCGCCTACGCCATGCGCGCCGACCAGATGCGCGATGAGAAGCAGCGGATCGGCGAAGCCATTGCCGCGCAGATCCCCGATCACGCCTCGCTGTTCATCAACATCGGCACCACCACCGAATCCATCGCCCGCGCGCTGCTCAATCACAGCCATCTGAAGATCATCACCAACAACCTGCACGTAGCTTCGATGCTCAGCGCCAAGGACGATTTCGACGTGCTGCTGACTGGCGGCAATGTGCGCCGCGACGGTGGTGTAGTCGGTCAGGCCAGCGTCGATTTCATCAACCAGTTCAAGGTCGATTTTGCTCTGGTCGGCATCAGCGGCATTGATGAAGACGGCAGCCTGCTGGATTTCGATTATCAGGAAGTTCGGGTATCCCAGGCGATCATCGCCAACGCCCGACAGGTGATCCTCGCCGCCGACTCCAGCAAATTCGGGCGCAATGCCATGATTCGCCTGGGGCCGATCAGCCTGGTCGATTGTCTGGTTACTGACCAGCAACCGTCGCCGGCGCTGGCGCAGTTGTTGAACCAGCATAAGGTTCGGCTGGAGGTTGTTTAACAACCTGTAGGAGCACGGCTTGCCGGCGAT
>NZ_JBSVXD010000288.1:0-4957 GCF_054070755.1 Pseudomonas sp. SDO5591_S426
TCGCACCCAACGCCTGAAGACACTTTCAAATCCTGTGGGAGCGGGCTTGCCCGCGATAGCGATCTTCCATACAGCACAGATATTGCGGTTTAACCTTGTGTCTCCTGCTCCAGCTCTTCAGTCGCCGGAACCGCCTTACCCTTGGTCTTCAACTCACTGACAATCACCGCCGCCACAATCAACCCCGCCCCCAGCAGCGCAATTGCCGGCAAGCGTTCCCCGGCGATCCGCCCGACAATCCCGGCCCACACCGGCTCACCGGCATAAATCAACGTAGCCCGAGTCGGCGAAACACTCTTCTGCGCCCAGTTCATCGCCACCTGGATCGCCGCACTCGCCGCGCCCAGCCCGAGGGCGCTGCACAACAGCAACCAGGAAAAATCCGGAATCGCCTCGTTGGTCGGCACCACCATCAGGAACGACAGCACCGAAGTCACTGCCAGTTGCACCACCGTCACCCGCTTCACATCGACCTGACCGGCAAAGTTGCTGATCAGGATGATCTCCGCCGCAATCGCAATCGCGCTGATCAACGTGGCGATTTCACCGGGGCTGAAATTCAACGATGCGCCGGAAGGCCCCGACAGCAGCATCAACCCGGTAAACGCCAGCATGATCCCGATACTCGGCATCAACCCCGGCCGACGTCCCAGCACCAGCCATTGCAGCAACGGCACGAAAGGCACGTACAGCGCGGTGATAAACGCCGATTGGCTGCTGGGAATGCTCTGCAAGCCAACCGTCTGCAAGCCGTAACCAAGCATGATCGCCACGCCGATAAACGCACCGGCCTTGAGTTCGAACAGGGTCAAGTCACGCAGGCTGCGCCAGGAGAACAGGGCGACGAGGATCGCGGCGGCGGCAAAGCGCAGGCCGACGAAAAACATCGGGCCGCTGACGGTCATCGCATGCTGGACCAGCAAAAAGGTCCCGCCCCAGACCATGGTGATCAACACCAATACGCACTCGGCCTTGCTGAGCCGCAGGAAACGGGAGGAAGCCTGGGAGGTGTTCACCGACGTCATGATCTTGCGCACTACCTGAGGGGGGACGCACAATGCGCCGGAAGTTGGGCAGTATACTGCGCAGCACCACCCAGTGAGCAATATAGTGCACAAAGATTCCACGCAACGGGCTTCGGTCCTGCAGCACGTCAGCCAGAACGTTCGACGCCTGCGTCATGCCGCCGACATGAGCCAGACCACCCTGGCAGAAAAGTCCGGTGTCAGTCGCCGAATGCTGGTGGCTATCGAGGCCGGGGAAAAGAACGTCAGCCTGACCACCCTCGACCGCGTGGCCGAAGCTTTGGATGTGGCGTTCAGCGATCTGATCCAGGCCCCCGATGTCCGTGACCATAGCCGCATCAACGAAGTGGCCTGGGCGGGTGTAATCCCCGGTAGCAAAGCCGTATTGCTGTCCAAAGCCACCGCTAGCCGCGAAGTGGAACAATGGGAATGGTGCCTGCAACCGGGGGAAATCTACCCGTCGCAACCGGATGCCGATGGCTGGAGCGAACAGATCTACGTGTTCGAAGGCTGCCTGACCCTGATGCTCGGCGACACCCCACATGCAATCTCCGCCGGCGAGTTCTATATGTTTGCCAGCAACCAGCCCCACGCCTATCGCA
This sequence comes from Pseudomonas sp. SDO5591_S426, assembly GCF_054070755.1. Taxonomy (NCBI): domain Bacteria; kingdom Pseudomonadati; phylum Pseudomonadota; class Gammaproteobacteria; order Pseudomonadales; family Pseudomonadaceae; genus Pseudomonas; species Pseudomonas sp. SDO5591_S426. The sequence goes on from NZ_JBSVXD010000288.1 coordinate 1,628, forward strand.
ACGATGGACCGGTGGCGGCGCGGTTTGTGCGCAACGTGGTGATCTGACTGTTCGCTAATCAACAGTGGATAGACACTTTGCTGTTTTGAAGCTGTAGGTTTTTCTCGGTAATTTATGTAACTACCTGAAATTAAATGAAATTAATTTCAGGCACGACTCCTGCAAAAGCTCTGGGGCATTCACCCGGAACCCAGGAGTCGGCCCATGACAGCCTCTGCCCAACCCCCTCGCACTGCCCACGTGATCCGCTCGGACGCCGAGGCCATTGCCGTCGCTCACAAGCTCGCCGCGCGTTTCGCCGTCGAGGCCAGCGTGCGCGATCGTGAGCGACGCCTGCCGGTTGCCGAGCTTGACGAATTTTCTGCCAGCGGCCTTTGGGGCATCACCGTTCCGAAAGCCTACGGCGGCGCCGGTGTGTCTTACGTGACCGTCGCCGAAGTGATCAAGATCATTTCCGCCGCCGACTCGTCTCTGGGCCAGATCCCGCAAAACCACCTCGGCGTGCTCGACATCCTGCTGCAAACCGCCAGCGAAGAGCAGAAGCGCTATTACTTCGGCAAAGTCTTGCAGGGCTACCGTTTCGGTAACGCCTTTTCCGAATCCAAAAGCAAAAACGCCGGGGCTTTCGAAACCCGGATTCGCTTCAGCGACGACACTGCGCAAATCGACGGCGAGAAGTTCTACTGCACCGGCGCGCTGTTTGCGCACATCGTCCCGGCGGTGGCGGTCAACGAACAGAACCAGGCGTTCATCGCCTTCATCGAACGCGACAACCCCGGTTTGACCGTGATCGACAGCTGGGACGGTTTCGGCCAGCGCACCACCGCCAGCGGTGGCGTCACCTTGAGCGCAGTAAAAGTGCCGCTGAGTGCAGTGATCCCCGCCCACAAAGCCTTTGATGAACCCACCGCCGACGGTCCGATTTCACAAATCATCCAGGCGGCCGTGGACACCGGCATTGCCGTCGGCGCCCTGGAAGAGACCAAGCGCTATGCCCGTGAAGCACGACCATGGATCGACAGTCAGCAGGATCACGGCTGGCAGGACCCGTTCAGCATCGCCGCGATCGGCGACCTCGAATGGCGGGTCCACGGCACTGAAGCGATCCTGAAAAAAGCCGGGCAGGCCATCGACGCCGCCTTGCTCAACGCCAATGAAGACACGGTCGCCCACGCCTCGGTGGTGGTGGCCCAGGCCAAAGTGCTGTCCGCCGAAATCGCCTTGCTCGCCAGCAGCAAGCTGTTCGAACTGGCCGGCACCCGTTCGGTGCTCGGCAAATACAACCTCGACCGCCACTGGCGCAACGCCCGCACTCACACCCTGCATGACCCGGCGCGCTGGAAATACCACCTGATCGGCAACTACCTGCTCAACGGCGTGAAACCTGCGCGCCACGCCTGGAACTGAGGAGTTTCCCATGAATGCCTTGACCCAACCCATCGCTGCCGGACAGCCACTGGCCAAGTCCCAGCATGACTTGCACAACGCCCGCACATTGCTCGATGCCATCCTGCGTTTCGTTCGTCAGCAGGCCAAAACCACCGAAGACCCTTACGTGATCAGCCGCTTCGGTGACGTGCAGATCCGCATCGAAGTAGCCGCCGCGCTGCTCGAACGCGCCGAGGACTTTCTCGACCGTCATGAGGACAACACCGAAATCGGCATCGCCATTGCTGAATCCCATATGGCCAGCGCCGAGGCACTCAGCACGGTCAGCAACGCCGAATTCGAACTCACCGGGCAACGCAGCCCATTGCCCGGTTCGCTGCATGATCCACTGCGCTGGAAACTCCACCTCATCGGCAACTTCCGCCTCAACGGCATTCATCCCCCCAGTTTTTCCACCGTCACAGAGGGAGCCGTTTGATGGCCCGTGAAATTCGACTCAACGCTTTTGACATGAACTGCGTCGGCCACCAGTCGCCGGGTTTGTGGGCGCATCCGCGGGATCGCTCGTGGCAATACAAGGATCTGGAGTACTGGACCGACCTGGCGAAAATCCTTGAGCGCGGCAAGTTCGACGGTCTGTTCATTGCCGATGTGCTGGGCATCTATGACGTCTACAACGGCAACGGTGACGCGGCGATTCGCCAGGCTGCGCAGGTGCCGGTCAATGATCCGCTGCAACTGATCCCGCCGATGGCGTTGGTCACCGAGCATTTGGGTTTCGGCCTGACCGCGTCACTGTCGTTCGAGCATCCGTATCCGTTTGCCCGGCGCCTATCGACCCTCGATCACCTGACCAAGGGCCGCGCCGGCTGGAACATTGTCACGTCGTACCTGGAGAGCGGCGCCAAGAACCTCGGGCAGAAAGCCCAGACCGAACACGACGCCCGCTACGACTTTGCCGAAGAGTATCTGGAGGTTTGCTACAAGCTGTGGGAGGGCAGCTGGGAAGAGGGCGCCATTTTGCGTGATCGTGAACGGCGGATTTTCAGCGACCCGCGCAAAATCCACGAGATCCAGCACGTCGGCAAACACTTCCAGGTGCCGGGCATCCACCTTTGCGAACCTTCGCCGCAACGCACGCCAGTGCTGTATCAGGCGGGCGCATCGAGTCGCGGCAAACAGTTTGCCGCCGAACATGCCGAATGCGTGTTCGTTGCCGCACCGTCGAAAGTGCTGCTGAAGAAAACCGTGGCCGATATCCGCCGGCGCGCGGCAGAGGCCGGGCGCGATCCGTCGAAGATCCTGATCTTCAACCTGCAAACGGTGATCCTCGGCGAGACCGACGCCAAGGCCAAGGCCAAGTTCGAAGAATACAAAACCTGGGTCAGCTATGAAGGCGCCATGGCGTTGATTTCCGGCTGGACCGGCATTGACTTCAGCCAGTTCAAACCGGACGAACCGCTCAAACATGTGCACACCAACGCCATTCAATCGGCGGTTGAGGCGTTCTCCACGGCTGACCCGAACAAGGTCTGGACTCCCAACGAGCTGGCCGACTGGGTGGGCATCGGCGGTTTTGGTCCGCTATTTGTCGGCAGCCCGGAAACGGTGGCCGATCTGCTTCAGGAGTGGGTCGACGAGACCGATGTCGATGGCTTCAACCTGGCCTATGCACTGACCCACGAAACCTTCATCGATGCCGTGGAGTTGCTGGTGCCGGAATTGCAGAAGCGCGGCGTGTACAAGACCGAGTACGCCCCCGGCACTTTGCGCGAGAAGCTGTTTGGCGAAGGTCCGAAGTTGCCGGTGATTCACCCAGGCGCCGGCTATCGCGACCTCGCGGCGTTGCGGCAGCAGGAGAAGAAAGTGGTGTCTGCCTAGAAGTCTTCAGCACAACACCCAAACCCTGTGGGAGCGGGCTTGCCCGCGATGAGGCCGGAA
>NZ_JBSVXD010000289.1:0-4946 GCF_054070755.1 Pseudomonas sp. SDO5591_S426
CCACCAGATCGCCATCGCTGGCAAGCCAGCTCCCACAGGGATCGAGGTATACGCAGAGGTATACGCAGAGTTAATCGCCGTGACCCTCCGTCCATTTCCACCAAAGTCGCGTTGACAAGAACCGGATAGCCTAACGATACTTCGGCATAGTCGTACGACAACCTACAACGAACCAATAACAACAACCGCTTGTCCAGGGATTCCCATGACGACCACTGCAACCGCCCGCACTCCCTTCAATCGCCTGCTGCTGACCGGCGCCGCCGGTGGCCTGGGCAAAGTCTTGCGCGAAAGCCTGCGCCCGTATGCCAACGTCATTCGCCTGTCGGACATCGCCGATATCGCCCCGGCCATCGATGACCGCGAAGAAGTCGTGCCCTGCGACCTCGCCGACAAGCAAGCCGTGCATCAACTGGTCGAAGGCGTGGACGCGATCCTGCACTTCGGCGGCGTGTCGACCGAGCATTCGTTTGAACAGATCCTCGGCGCCAATATCTGCGGCGTGTTCCACATCTACGAAGCGGCGCGCCGACATGGCGTCAAGCGCGTTATCTTCGCCAGCTCCAACCACGTCATCGGCTTCTATAAGCAGGACGAAGTGATCGACGCCCACTCCCCTCACCGTCCTGACAGCTATTACGGTCTGTCCAAAGCCTACGGCGAAGACATGGCCACGTTCTACTTCGATCGCTACGGCATCGAGACCGTCAGCGTGCGCATCGGCTCGTCGTTCCCGGAACCTCAGAACCGCCGGATGATGAGCACCTGGCTGAGCTTCGGCGATTTGACCCAATTGCTCGAACGCGCGTTGTACACCCCGAACGTCGGCCACACCGTGGTCTACGGCATGTCCGACAACAAGGACATCTGGTGGGACAACCGCTACGCCACGAACCTGGGCTATGCACCAAACGACACTTCCGAAGTGTTCCGCGAAAAGGTTGAAGCACAGCCGATGCCGGCTGCCGATGACCCGGCGCGGATCTACCAGGGCGGCGGGTTCTGCGCGGCCGGCCCGTTCAGCGACTGAAACATCCAACGCTTCCCACTTGATCCCACAACAAAAACCCAAGGGAATGAGTTGCCATGCAAGCTGAATTGATTGTCGATGCCCGTAACGCCGTCGGTGAGAGCCCGGTCTGGGTCCCTGAGGAAAACGCCCTGTACTGGGTCGATATTCCCGCTGGCGGCCTGCAGCGCTGGAGCGCCGAAACCGGGCATGTCCACGCCTGGAAGACGCCGCAAATGCTCGCGTGCATCACCCGGCACCGTGACGGTGGCTGGGTCGCGGGAATGGAAAGCGGGTTCTTTCATCTGCACGCGCATAGCGATGGCAGCCTCGACAGCGACTTGCTCGCACACGTTGATCACGCCCGCACCGACATGCGCCTCAACGATGGTCGCTGCGACCGCCAAGGGCGTTTCTGGGCCGGCAGCATGGTGCTGAACATGGGCGCCAATGCTGCTGACGGTACGCTTTATCGCTACAGCGCCGGGCAACGCGGGCCGCTCGCTGCGCAACTGGGCGGCTTCATCGTGCCCAATGGCCTGGGTTTCAGCCCGGACGGCAAGACCATGTACCTGTCGGACTCGCACCCCAACGTGCAACTGATCTGGGCCTTCGACTACGACATCGACAGCGGCACCCCCTCCAATCGCCGCGTATTTGTCGACATGAATGACTACTGCGGTCGCCCCGACGGCGCGGCGGTGGATGCCGAAGGCTGCTACTGGATCTGCGCCAACGACGCCGGTTTGATTCACCGCTTTACCCCCGACGGCCGACTGGATCGCTCACTCGCCGTACCGGTGAAAAAACCAACCATGTGCGCCTTCGGCGGCAGTCGACTGGACACGCTGTTCGTGACCTCGATTCGTCCCGGTGACGACCACGACGAACAGTCGCTGGCCGGTGGTGTGTTCGCCCTCAACCCCGGCGTCAACGGCTTGCCGGAACCGCTGTTCAACGATTTGCCTTAACCCCCTCTGCTACACCGCTGTGCCTTGAACAAAAAAACAATAAAACCGGAGACACAAACATGGACTTCAAACGCACCTTGCTCGCCGCAGCACTCCCGCTCGCCTTCTCGCTCAGCAGCGCCGCCCATGCGCTGGAAATCAAATTCGCCGACATTCATCCCGCCGGTTATCCGACCGTGGTGGCTGAAGAGCAACTGGGTAAAACCCTGGTGGCCGACAGCGACGGCAAACTGACTTTCAAGATGTTCGCCGGCGGTGTGCTGGGTTCGGAAAAGGAAGTAGTCGAACAGGCTCAGGTCGGCGCCATTCAGATGGCCCGCGTCAGCCTCGGGATCGTCGGCCCGGTAGTGCCGGACGTGAACGTGTTCAACATGCCGTTCGTGTTCCGTGACCAGGCGCACATGCGCAAAGTCATTGACGGTGAAGTCGGCGACGAGATCCTCGACAAGATCACCAATTCCGAATTCAACCTGGTCGCCCTGGCCTGGATGGACGGCGGCACGCGCAACCTCTACACCAAGAAGCCAGTACGTACCCTCGAAGACCTCAAGGGCATGAAGATCCGCGTACAAGGCAACCCGATGTTCATCGAAACCATCAACGCCATGGGCGGTAACGGCATTGCGATGGACACCGGCGAAATCTTCAGTGCCTTGCAGACCGGCGTGATCGACGGCGCGGAAAACAATCCGCCGACCATGCTTGAACACAACCACTTCCAGAACGCCAAGTTCTACAGCCTGACCGGCCACCTGATCCTGCCTGAGCCGATCGTGATGTCGAAGATCACCTGGAACAAACTCACCCCTGAGCAGCAGGCGCTGGTGAAGAAAACCGCCAAAGCCGCACAGGCCCAGGAACGCACCTTGTGGGATGCGAAATCGGCCAGCAGCGAAGAGAAGCTCAAGGCTGCGGGCGTCGAGTTCATCACCGTCGACAAAAAACCTTTCTATGAAGCGACCGCCTCGATCCGCGAGAAATACGGCGCACCTTACGCCGACCTGATCAAGCGCATCGAAGCCGTTCAGTAACTCTCCCTGTATTCAAGAAAGGCCCGGCGCCACTGACGCAGCTGTACGTTCGTGCGCGCCCGGTTACGGTGGAACCCGATGAAGAATCTGCTGCTACGTTTCAATGACAAGCTCTACATGACCTGTATCTGGGTCGCCGGGCTCTCCGTATTGGCCATTGCGCTGATCATCCCTTGGGGCGTATTTGCCCGTTATGTACTCGGTACCGGCTCCAGCTGGCCCGAGCCCACTGCAATCCTGTTGATGATGGTGTTTACCTTCATCGGCGCCGCCGCCAGCTATCGCTCCGGCTCGCACATGGCGGTGGCAATGCTCACCGATCGCATGCAACCGAATCTGCGCAAAGCCATGAGTGTGTTCGCACAATTGCTGATGGCGACTATCAGCCTGTTCATGGCGATCTGGGGCACCAAGCTGTGCCTGTCGACGTGGAACCAGTTCATGAGCGCCCTGCCAACCCTGCGCGTGGGCATCACCTACATGCCGATTCCGGTGGGCGGCGTGCTGACACTGATTTTTGTTTTGGAAAAACTCTTGTTCGGTGACCAGAGCAACCGTCGGGTCGTGCGTTTCGACATCGTTGAAGAAAACGAAGGGGCTGCCTGAATGGACGCTTTTATTCTGTTGGGCAGTTTTATCGCTTTGATCCTGATCGGCATGCCTGTCGCTTACGCGCTGGGGCTTTCCGCGCTGATCGGTGCGTTCTGGATCGACATTCCGTTCCAGGCGCTGATGATTCAGGTCGCTGGCGGCGTGAACAAATTCTCCCTGCTGGCGATTCCGTTCTTCGTCCTGGCCGGCGCGATCATGGCCGAGGGCGGCATGTCCCGGCGCCTGGTGGCATTTGCCGGGGTGCTGGTGGGTTTCGTGCGCGGCGGCTTGTCGCTGGTCAACATCATGGCCTCGACCTTCTTCGGTGCGATCTCCGGTTCTTCGGTGGCGGATACCGCTTCGGTGGGTTCGGTACTGATTCCTGAGATGGAACGTCGCGGTTATCCGCGTGAATTCGCCACTGCGGTGACGGTCAGCGGTTCGGTTCAAGCCCTGCTGACCCCGCCAAGCCACAACTCGGTGCTGTACTCGCTGGCGGCGGGCGGCACGGTGTCGATTGCCTCGCTGTTCATGGCCGGCGTGGTGCCGGGCCTGATGATGAGCGCGTGCCTGATGGTGCTGTGCCTGATCTTCGCCAAGAAGCGTGACTACCCGAAAGGCGAAGTCATTCCGATGCGCGAAGCGCTGAAGATTTGCGGTGAAGCGTTGTGGGGCCTGATGGCAATGGTCATCATCCTCGGCGGTATTCTTTCGGGGATTTTCACTGCGACCGAATCGGCGGCCATTGCCGTGCTGTGGTCGTTCTTCGTGACCATGTTCATCTACCGCGACTACAAGTGGAGCGAACTGCCGAAACTGATGCACCGTACGGTGCGGACGATTTCGATTGTGATGATCCTGATCGGTTTCGCTGCCAGCTTCGGCTACATCATGACGCTGATGCAGATCCCGGCGAAGATCACCACGATGTTCCTGACGCTGTCGGACAACCGTTACGTGATCCTGATGTGCATCAACGTCATGCTGCTGTTGCTCGGCACGGTGATGGACATGGCGCCGCTGATTCTGATCCTGACGCCGATTCTGATGCCGGTGATTCTGGGCATTGGCGTGGACCCGGTGCAGTTCGGCATGATCATGCTGGTGAACCTGGGGATTGGTTTGATAACGCCGCCGGTGGGCGCGGTACTCTTTGTGGGGTCGGCCGTGGGTAAAGTCAGTATCGAAAAAACCGTGAAGGCCCTGCTGCCGTTCTATGCCGTGCTGTTCCTGGTGCTGATGGCCGTGACCTACATTCCGGCGATTTCGCTGTGGTTGCCGCATTTGGTGTTGTAAACCCTTAAAAAGATCGCAGCCTTCGGCAGCTCCTACAGGTGAGCGCGT
>NZ_JBSVXD010000290.1:0-4871 GCF_054070755.1 Pseudomonas sp. SDO5591_S426
CCCTTGTAGGAGCTGCCGCAGGCTGCGATCTTTTGATCTTCAACGAGTCAACACGATGTAATTCTCACCCACCTTCTGCGCATACCCCTCCAACACCTGCTGACACAGCGCCACAATTTCCTCGACCCACTCAACGCCCACCCGCCACGACACCACCACCTGCAAGTCCGGTGGCCGTTGATCGATATCCAGCAAGGTCAACTCCCCGCGCGCCAGCTCCTCGGCCACCAGCACCGGCGGCAACGCGCCGATGCCAAAGCCGTCACGCAACAACCGGGTGATCGCCGACACCGAATTCACGCAATTGAGTCGCGGCGCCGTTACGCCGTTGGCCTGCATCAGTGCCAGCACTTCCTGATGCGGATGGGAGTTTTTCGAGTAGGTGATGATCCGCTCATTCGCCAGATCGGCCACGCCTGAATACTCACGGTTGTACAGCGAATTGCTGGCGACGATCCAGCCCATCGGGTGGCTGGCCAGTTCCAGGCTGCGCACACTTTCCTGGCGCAACAGGTCGGTTTGCAGGATCACATCGAGGAAGCCTTTTTGCAGCTGATCGCAGAGGTTCAGCGAGGTATCGGCCACCAACTCGATTTCTACCAGCGGATAGTGATCGGTCATCTGCGCCACCAGCGGGCTGAGCCAAGTGTGGATAACAGTGTCCATCACGCCGATGCGCACGCGCCCGGCCTTGCTCGAACGGGTTTCGATCGACTGCTTGAGCGCCTGCATGGTGTCCATCATCTGCTCGGCGTAATCGAGCACTTTCAAGCCTTCGGGCGTCAGGCTCACGCCACGCGAATCACGCAGGAAAAGCTTCACGCCGAGCTCGCTTTCAAGCACGGCGATGCGGCTGGAAATCGACGCCTGGGTGGTGAAGAGTTTGTCGGCGGTCAGGCGAAAACTCTTGAGTCGGGCGACCCAGACAAAGGTCTCGAGAAACTTCAGGTTCATGGGATCAAGTTTTTCTTATGGCTAGGACGGGTTTTTATTAGTTGGACGCGACAGGGTGGCGCGACCAAAAATCGACGCATCCGGTTCCCACGATAGGCGTCGTCGGGGCTCAGAACAATACCAATAAAATCAGCGCGGAGATTTGCCATGAGTGCGCCCGACACCACCGCCATCCCGAAAGCATCGGCTCGCCCGGGACCTTTCGACTGGTATCGCAACATCAATCAGCAGGAACGCCGCACCTTCTGGAGCTGCAAGATCGGCTATGGCCTGGACGGCATGGACACCCAGATGCTCAGCTTCGTGGTGCCGACCCTGATTGCCATGTGGGGCATCACCACCGGGCAGGCCGGGCTGATTCACACCAGCACGCTGATCGCTTCGGCCATCGGTGGATGGGTGGCGGGGATTCTCTCCGACCGCATCGGCCGCGTGCGCACACTGCAACTGACCGTGTTGTGGTTCGCCTTCTTCACCTTCCTCTGCGGTTTCGCGCAGAACTACGAACAACTGTTGATCGCCCGCACCCTGATGGGCTTCGGTTTCGGTGGTGAATGGACGGCCGGCGCGGTGCTGATCGGTGAAGTGATTCGCGCCCAGGACCGCGGCAAGGCGGTGGGCATGGTGCAATCCGGCTGGGCGCTAGGTTGGGGGCTTACGGCGATTCTGTATGCGCTGCTGTTCTCGATCATGCCGCCGGAAGATGCCTGGCGTGCGCTGTTCATTCTCGGCATCGTGCCGGCGATTTTTGTGATTTTCGTCCGTCGCTTGGTGAAAGACCCGGAAATCTACCGCGAAGCCAAAGCCAAGCAAGAGCCGAGCAATCCGTCGAAGTTCTACGAGATCTTCGCCCCCGGCATGCTCTTCACCACGATTCGCGCTTCGTTGCTGACCACCGGTGCGCTGGGCGGTTACTACGCGATCACTTCCTGGCTGCCGACTTTCCTGAAGAACGAACGCGGTTTGAGCGTACTGGGTACTGGCGGTTATCTGGCGATGGTAATCGTCGGTTCCTACGTCGGCTATGTCATCAGTGCTTATTTGACTGACATCCTCGGTCGCAAGAAAAACTTCATTCTGTTCGCGGTGGGCTCGTTCACCATCGTGTTGCTCTACACCCAACTGCCCGTCAGCAACGGCGTGATGCTGTGGCTGGGCTTCCCGCTGGGGTTCTTCGCCTCGGGGATTTTCAGCGGCATGGGCGCGTTCCTGACCGAGTTGTTCCCGACGCGCATTCGCGGTTCGGGCCAGGGCTTCTGCTACAACATCGGCCGGGCGCTGGCAGCGTTGTTTCCGCTGCTGATCGGCCTGCTCAGCCAGACAGTACCGCTGAGCGTAGGCATCGGTGCCTTTGCGGCAGTGTCCTACGGCGTGGTGATCCTCGCGGCCCTGAGCCTGCCGGAAACCCGTGGCAAACAACTCGACGCCCAGTAACTGATAATCTGCGGGCCTGTCCTACAGATATGTCCCGCAGCTAAAAAGAATAAAGCCTACAGGAGTGTTCATCGTGAGCCGCCTGCTATTGAACTGCGACATCGGCGAGAGTTTCGGCAACTGGACCATGGGTCTGGACGCGGAAGTCATGCCCTTCATCGATTGCGCCAACATCGCCTGCGGTTTCCATGCCGGCGACCCGAGCATCATGCGCAAGACCGTCAGCCTGGCCCTCAGTCACGGCGTAAAGATTGGCGCGCATCCGGCGTATCAGGACCTGGTGGGTTTCGGCCGTCGCTCCATGGCGTATGCCGCCCAGGAACTTCAAGACATCCTGCATTACCAGATCGGCGCCCTTGACGGCATCTGCCGGGCCCAGGGCGGGCGGGTCAGCTACGTCAAACCCCACGGCGCGATGTACAACGACATGATGGCCAACCCGGCGCAATTACGCGCGGTGTTGCAAGCAGTGGCGTCCTATGACCGCAATCTGCCATTGATGCTGATGGCGACCAAAGACAACCGCGCCGCGCAGCATTTGGGCGATGAATACGGCGTGACCCTGTGGTTCGAGGCCTTCGCCGATCGCGCCTACGACAGCGCCGGCATGTTGGTGTCGCGGCAACTGCCGGGAGCGGTGCATCACGATCCGGAAAAAATCATCGATCAGGCGCTGACCATCGCCCGTGGCGACAACCTCACCGCCAGTGACGGCAGCGCCCTGCATTTGCAGGCCAACACCCTCTGCGTGCATGGCGACAACGCCAGTTCGGTCGCCGCCGTGCAGCGAATCCGTGAAGCCTTGAACCGGCAGAGCGCGTCATGAAACTGCGGGTGGAAGTGGTCGCGCTGGATTGTCTGATGGTGCGCTTGTTCGATGAAATTGCTGAAACCAACATGCCGTGGATGCTGGCGGCCAGCGAGAGTCTGCGGGCGGCGTTTGCTGAACATCTGATTGATCTGGTGCCGTCCTACACAACGTTGATGGTGCATTACGATCTGACCGCGTTGAGCCCGACCCAGGCCCGGGAGTTGATCGCTGAAGCGTTGATTGATTTGTCGCCTAATGCGCGCACTCGCGGCACCTGTCATGTGTTGCCGGTGTGGTACGACTTGAGCGTCGGCCCCGAGCTGAGCCTGCTGTCGCAGCGCAGCGGGCTGGCGGTGGAAGAGGTGATCCGTCGTCACAGCGAGCGTGAGTATCAGGTGTTTGCCCTGGGCTTTGCGCCGGGCTTCGCCTTCATGGGGTTGGTGGAAGAAGTGCTGGCTGCGCCGCGCCTAAACACGCCGCGCAAGAAAGTCGCCGCTGGCAGTGTCGGCATCGCAGAACGGCAAACGGCGGCTTATCCGGTGGTTTCGCCGGGGGGCTGGAACCTGATCGGCCGCACGCCGGCCAAATTGTTCGACCGCAACCGTGACGGCTACAGCCTGATGCAACCGGGCGACACCGTGCGCTTCGAAGCGGTCGGCCGTGCCGAATTCATCAACCTGGGCGGTGACGATACGCCACTGGAGGCCCTGGCATGAGCCGTTTGACGATAGAGTCGAGCACGCCGCTCTGCCTGTTGCAGGACGCCGGGCGTTTCGGCGTACGTCATCTCGGCGTGACCCAGGGCGGCGCGGCAGATTGGCGTTCGATGTCGTGGGCCAATTGGTTGCTGGGCAATGGGCTGGATGCGCCTGTGATCGAAATCACCCTTGGCGGGTTCACCGTGGTGGCCGAGGAAGATTGTGTGCTGGCGCTGGCCGGCGCAGACCTTGGCGCGCTCATAGATGGCGAGCCGTTGGCACCGTGGCGCAGTTTCAGGCTGCATAAAGGTCAGCGTTTGCAGTTCACCCAGCCGTTGCTTGGTGCGCGTGCCTATCTGGCTTCACCGGGTGGCTTCGATGCGCCGAAGGTGTTGGGCAGCAGCGCGACGGTGATCCGTGAAGAACTTGGTGGACTGGATGGCATGGGTCGCGCGCTGAGCAAAGGCGCGGGTTTGAGCTACTCAGGCAACTCAGTGATGTTGTTGCGGGAGTTGACCGCAGACCAGCGGCCAAACCTGAATCTTGATGCGCCGTTGGATCTGGTGCTCGGTGCACAAATCGGTGAATTCAGCGGGCAGAGTCTGTTCGATGCGTTCAACAGCGTTTGGAGCCTCGACAGCCGTGCTGATCGCATGGGCATTCGTCTGCTGGGCACGGCGTTGCAGTACCAGGGCAAGCCGATGATTTCCGAGGGCATTCCGCTTGGGGCGGTGCAGGTGCCGCCGGATGGACAGCCGATTGTGCTGCTCAATGATCGGCAGACCATTGGTGGCTATCCGCGATTGGGGGCGTTGACGCCGTTGGCGCTTGCACGGTTGGCGCAGTGTTTGCCGGGGGCGCAGGTTCGATTGCGGCCGGTGGTGCAGGATGTGGCGCATCGCGAACAAGTCGAGTATCTGCGCCGTTTGAAGGTGTGAAAATCAAAAGATCGCAGCCTGCGGCAGCTCCTACAC
>NZ_JBSVXD010000291.1:0-4868 GCF_054070755.1 Pseudomonas sp. SDO5591_S426
AACCCCTGTTACCGCCGTGAAAGGGCGGTGTCCTAGGCCACTAGACGAAGGGGACGCAAACCCTTCTATACAACTGATCAACGCTGAGTGTTGATCGCTTCAAGGCCGGTGTGGCCAGGCCTTGAAGTGTAAATTGGTGGAGCTAGACGGGATCGAACCGTCGACCTCTTGCATGCCATGCAAGCGCTCTCCCAGCTGAGCTATAGCCCCTCATCGTTGATGTCATCGCTGAGGACGGGGCGAATCTTAAGGGCGTATCGAAAGCCTGTCAAACTTATTTTTGAAAAAAATCAAAACTTTTTGTCGGCATAACAACCACTTACCGCCCTTCCCCCGAAAATCCGGGGTTTGGAGAAAGAACGCAGGCCCGTAGGAGCTGGCGAAGCCTGCGATCTTTTCGGCGCGACCAGAAAGCAAGATCAAAAGATCGCAGCCTTCGGCAGCTCCTACATGGGGTCAAACGTTGTTAAGCAATGTTGCCCAACAGCTTTTCCCACTCTTTGTTTTCTTTCTTCGACACGCCACCGAGCAAGTCGATGGCCTGGCGCAGACGGAAACGGGTCAGGTCCGGCCCGAGAATTTCCATTGCATCGAGCACCGACACCGAGCTGGCTTGGCCCGTGATCGCCGCGAACATCAGCGGCATGGCGTCACGCAGCTTCAACTCCAGGGATTCCACAACAGCCTGAATGGTCGCGGTGATGCTGTCCTTTTCCCACTGACGCAGGCTTTCGAGCTTCCACAGGATCAACTGCATCAACTGACGAACCTGATCGCCCGAGAGCTTCTTCGATTCGAACAACTTGGCATCCGGGTTCACGCCGCCAGCGAAGAAGAAACCGGCCAGCGGTGCAACCTGGCTGAAGGTTTCAACCCGGCCTTGTACGTGCGGGGCGATCTTCATCATGTATTCGGAGTTGAGTGCCCACTTCTGTACCCGAGCAGCGAACTCTTCCACCGGCAAGTCACGCAGCCATTGGCCGTTGAGCCACGACAGTTTCTCGATGTCGAAAATCGGCCCGCCGAGGGACACGCGCTTCAGATCGAAGTTATCGACCATCTCCTGCAACGAGAACTTCTCGCGCTCGTCCGGCATCGACCAGCCCATGCGGCCCAGGTAGTTGAGCATCGCTTCAGGCATGAAGCCCATGCGCTCGTAGAACGTCACCGAGGTCGGGTTCTTGCGCTTGGACAGCTTGCTCTTGTCCGGGTTACGCAGCAGCGGCATGTAGCACAGCTCCGGTTGTTCCCAGCCGAAGTACTCGTAAAGCAGGATCAGTTTCGGTGCCGATGGCAGCCACTCTTCGCCACGCAGTACGTGGGTGATGCCCATCAGGTGGTCGTCGACCACGTTGGCCAGGAAGTACGTCGGCAGGCCGTCGGTCTTCATCAGGACTTGCATGTCCATGCGGTCCCACGGGATTTCCACGTCGCCACGCAGCATGTCCGGCACCACGCAGACGCCTTCGCTCGGCACCTTCATGCGGATTACGTGCGGTTCGCCAGCCGCGAGGCGACTCGCGACTTCTTCCTTCGACAGCAACAGCGCACGGCCGTCGTAACGCGGGGTTTCGCCGCGAGCCATTTGCTCGGCGCGCATCTGGTCCAGCTCTTCGGCGGTGCAGAAGCACGGGAAGGCGTGGCCCATGTCGACCAGTTGCTGACAATACTTCTGATAAATATCGCCGCGCTCGCTTTGACGGTATGGACCGTGCGGGCCGCCGACGTCCGGGCCTTCGCTCCAGTCGATACCCAACCAGCGCAGGGCGTCGAAGATCTGCTGTTCGGACTCGCGGGTCGAACGCAACTGGTCGGTGTCTTCGATCCGCAGGATGAACTCACCGCCGTGCTGCTTGGCAAAGCAGTAGTTGAACAAGGCGATGTAGGCGGTACCTACGTGGGGATCCCCGGTAGGCGATGGCGCGATGCGAGTGCGGACGGTGGTCATGGCATGTCTCGAAAAGAATAAAAGCGAAGTGCAAACAAGAGGCGAATGGTAACAGGCGGACCCCGCCCGGCTCCAGTGAACAGGGCATTTAAGCCAAGGTTGCGTCTGTAACGCCCTTATGGCGCGGTGAATGGCCGAATATCAGCCGAGGGCATTTACCGCTTATCGGCTGTATGCCAGATTCGCCTGCTGATAACTTTCCTTACATATTCTCGACTACAGTTTGCCCCATGCCTGCCCAACTCAAGCGTCGCCTGTCCATTTTCCTGCTGCTCGTCCTGCTGATTGCCGGGGGCTTCTTTGCTCATTGGTTCTTTAAAGGGCGGTTTTATGAAAGCACTGACAACGCGTATGTCCAGGGCGAGATCACCCGTGTGTCGAGCCAATTGGGCGCGCGCATCGATCAGGTGCTGGTGCAGGACAACCAGCACGTCGAGAAAGGCCAGTTGCTGATCCGGCTCGAAGGCGATGACTTCCGCCTCGCCGTCGATCGCGCCAACGCGACCCTCGCCACCCGCCAGGCCGAACGCCTGCAAGCCCAGAGCAAGCTGACCCAACAGGCCAGCCTGATTGCCGCCAGTGACGCGCAAGTCGCCTCCAGCCAGGCCAGCCTCGGCCGCTCACAGATCGACCTGAACCGCGCCGAAACCTTGCGCAAGCCTGGTTATGTCTCTGAGGAGCGCGTGACCACCCTCTCCGCTGACAACCACATCGCCCGCTCGCAACTGACCAAAGCCCAAGCGGATGCTCAGGGGCAACGCCAGCAAGTCAACGCGTTGACCGCTGAAATCAAACGACTCGACGCGCAGATAGCCAATGCCAAGGCCGATCTGGCCCAGGCCGAACTGAACCTGACCCGCAGTGATATCCACGCGCCGATCAGTGGCCTGATCGGCCAGCGTGCCGCGCGCAATGGCCAGTATGTACAGGCCGGCGCGTATCTGCTGTCGATCGTGCCCGATGAAGACATCTGGATTCAGGCCAACTTCAAGGAAACCCAGATCGGCCATATGCAGCCTGGCCAGAAAGCCGAACTGACCTTCGACGCCTATGGCGATACGCCGATCGAAGCGCGGGTCGACAGCTTGTTCGCCGCCTCGGGCGCGCAGTTCAGCCTGTTGCCGCCGGACAACGCCACCGGCAACTTCACCAAAGTCGTGCAACGGATTCCGGTCAAACTGACCTTCGCCGCAGACAACCCGCTGCGCGGCAAGATCCGCCCGGGCATGTCGGTCACCGCCAAGGTGAACATCAAGGACGCCCCGCAAAACGAACGCGCCAAATTGAGCAGCAAAGACGCCGCTGACGATGGCCGGTGATCAACTGATCCGCCCCGTCGGAGAACCGACGCGGCGGGACTGGATTGCGGTGATGAGTGTGATGCTTGGCGCCTTCATGGCGGTGCTGGACATCCAGATCACCAACTCGTCGCTCAAGGATATTCAGGGCGCACTGTCGGCAACGCTGGAAGAAGGCTCGTGGATTTCCACCTCGTATCTGGTGGCGGAAATCATCATGATCCCGCTGACCGCGTGGCTGGTTCAGTTGCTGTCGGCGCGTCGGCTGGCGGTGTGGGTGTCCCTCGGATTCCTGTTCGCGTCCTTGCTGTGTTCCATGGCCTGGAGCCTGGAAAGCATGATCGTCTTCCGCGCCTTACAGGGCTTTACCGGCGGCGCGCTGATTCCGCTGGCGTTCACCCTCACGCTGATCAAACTCCCCGAACACCATCGCGCCAAGGGCATGGCGATGTTCGCCATGACCGCTACTTTCGCGCCTTCCATCGGCCCGACTCTGGGCGGCTGGCTGACTGAAAACTGGGGCTGGGAATACATCTTCTACATCAACATTCCGCCCGGCCTGATCATGATCGCCGGCCTGATGTACGGCCTGGAGAAGAAAGAAGCGCATTGGGAATTGCTGAAAAGCACCGACTACGCCGGCATCGTCACCCTTGGCGTCGGCCTCGGTTGCTTGCAGGTATTTCTGGAGGAAGGTCATCGCAAGGACTGGCTGGAATCGAACCTGATCGTGACCCTCGGCAGCATTGCGCTGATCAGCCTGATCACCTTCGTGATCGTGCAGTTTTCCAAGCCCAATCCGCTGATCAACCTCGGCATCCTCGGCAATCGCAACTTCGGGTTGTCGAGCATATCCAGTATCGGGATGGGGGTCGGCTTGTATGGTTCTATCTATCTGCTGCCGCTGTATCTGGCGCAGATCCAGAACTACAACGCCCTGCAGATCGGTGAAGTGATCATGTGGATGGGCGTCCCGCAGCTGTTTCTGATTCCGCTGGTGCCCAAGCTGATGAAGCACGTGTCGCCGAAATGGCTGTGCACGCTGGGCTTCGGTTTGTTCGGCCTCGCGAGTTTTTCTTCGGGTGTATTGAATCCGGATTTCGCCGGACCGCAGTTCAATCAGATCCAGATCATCCGCGCACTCGGTCAGCCGCTGATCATGGTCACTATTTCGTTGATCGCCACGGCGTACATCCTGCCGCAGGATGCGGGTTCGGCGTCGAGCCTGTTCAACATCCTGCGCAATCTCGGCGGCGCCATCGGCATTGCCCTCCTCGCGACGCTGCTGGATGCGCGAACCAAGACCTATTTTGATTACTTGCGCGAATCCATCGTGCCGAGCAATCCGCAGGTGGCTGAGCGTATTGCGTCACTGACGGATCGGCTGGGCAACGAAAACGCGGCGCTGGGCAAGCTCAGTGAGATTGCTCATCAGCAGGCGTCGATCATGGCGTACAACGATGCGTTTCATTTTGTCGGAATTGCGCTGGGGATCAGCATGTTGGCGGTGTTGTTGACCAAGAAACTGCCGGTGGGACTCAAGGCCGGGGAAGCACATTAACCCCCCTGTAGGAGCTGCCGAAGGCTGCGATCTTTTGATTTTGATTTTTAAAAAACAAGAT
>NZ_JBSVXD010000292.1:0-4842 GCF_054070755.1 Pseudomonas sp. SDO5591_S426
TTGAAAGGCAACATCAAAAGATCGCAGCCTGCGGCAGCTCCTACAGGGGGGATTTGGGAATCAGAGGTCGTAGCGCACGGATAACAAGAGGGTTCGCGGGTCGTTGATCGAGTAATAGCGGGCGCCGCTGGACGGCACGTAGCCGACCGATTGCGGGTAGGCGCGATCGAGCAGGTTTTTCACCGACAGCGTGGTGGTCCAGTGGCCGTCGCCGGAGATGTAGCGGGTGTTGGCGTTCCAGAAGGTTTGCTTGGGGATTTCCTGGATGTCGTCGTTCAGCGCGTTGGCGTAGGACTTGGTCTGGAACTGCGCGTCCGTGCCGACCAACCAGTCGCCGGGCAACCCGGCCGGAATCGTGTAGTTGAGGCCGACACTGGCGTTCCATTTCGGCGAGAACACCAACTGCTTGCCGTTGGCATCGACGCCGGCGCCGCTGGCGTTTTCGAAGTCGTCGTACTGGCTTTGCAGGTAGCCGATGTTGGCGGTCAGTTGCAGGTCGCGGGTCAGTGCGGTCAGGGTTTCCAGCTCGACGCCGTAGGTGTGCGCCTGGCCGACGTTGGTCCGCAGGCTGACACCCAGCGCAGGGTCATAGGCGTTGGTTTGCAGGTCGTCGTAGTCGTTGTAGAACAGCGCCAGGTTGGCACGCAGGCGACGGTCGAAGAAGTCACCCTTGAAGCCGGTTTCCCAGGTGGTCACGTCTTCCGGCGAGAAGGCCTGTTCGGCCGCCGCCTGGGTTGGCGCGCGGTTGTCGTAGCCACCGGCCTTGAAGCCCTTGGCGACGTAGGCGTACTGATTCAGGTGCGGGGTCCAGGCGTATTCGAAGCCGATTTTCGGGCTGGTGGATTGCCAGGACTTGCTTGAATCGGCACTGAAATTGGTGCCGGTGATCTGCCGCTCGGTGGTGATGGCGTAGTTGGTGTAGTCGAAGTTCTTGTGCTCGCGGGTAAAGCGCAGCCCGGCGATCAGCGACAGCTTTTGCGTGACCTTGTAACTGCCCTGGCCATACAGCGCGTAGCTTTCGGTGTTGGTCGTGCTGTACTGGCCCTGGCCGATCACCCGGTTGCGTGCGACGGAGTAGGTGAGGTTGTCGCGGTCGGCGTCGAAGGTTTCGCGGTACAGGTACAGGCCGGTGCTGAAACTGAAATCGTCGTAGTCACCGTTGAGTTGCAGTTCCTGGGTGGCGTAGTCCTGCTTGTAGAGAATGAGGTTGTTCTGGATCAGTGCCGCCTGACCCGAGTTGTCATAGTTCACAGGCTGATGGAACGCCGAATAGGCCGTCACCGACTTGATGTTCAGGTGATCGTCGATGGCATAGATGGCGCGCAGCACCGAGCTGCCTTGATCGAGACGGTTTTTCGGGTTGAGGCTGCTGTAGCTTTTGAATTTGTCGAAACGGCCGTTGGCGTCGAACGGTGTGTAGCTGGTGGTATCGCCACGGTCGAAGGTGCCGGCCAGGGTCAGTTGCACATCCCAGGGCGAATCATCCGGGTTGTAGCGCAGCTTGCCGCGATAGGACTGGATGTCGATGTTGTTCACATCCGAGTGACGTGTCGGGTCGGAGACGGTGCCGTCACGGGTCAGGCGAATCGCCGAGAAACTGCCGAACAGCGCGTTGTCCACCAGCGGGCCGCTGATCAGCAAACGGCCGTTCTGCGCGTTGTAGTCGCCGGCACCGAGTTCAAAGAAACCACGGGTTTCCTGGGTCGGATCGCGGGTGATCACGCGGATCGCACCGGCGCTGCTGTTGCGTCCATACAGCGTGCCCTGTGGGCCGCGCAGCACTTCGACGCGCTCGACGTCGTTGAAGTCGAGCATCGAGGAAATGGCCCGCGGGATGTACAGGTCATCGGCGTAGACCGCGACGGCCGACTCCTGGATCGGGTCGGTTTCACCGATGCCACGAATCCCGTAGGTCTGCGCGCTGTAGGAGATCGACTGGCGGCTGAGGGTCAGGTTCGGCACCTGCCCGGAGAGGTCGCGGATGCTTTTGATCTGCTTGTCTTCGAGGGCTTTTTCGTCGAACGCGGAAATCGCCAGCGGGGTCTTTTGCAGGTCTTCGCTGTAGTGTTCGGCGGTGACGGTGACGACGGGGAGGGCACCATCCTTGGTGTTTTCTTCGGCGTGAGCCGACAAGCCGAATATTGCCAGCGACACGGCCAGCGTCAGACGGTTTGAACGGAAAGTGTTGTGCATGGTGAACCCCGGATGTGGCGTTGGCGTTGTTGGTTTTTTTTCGGCAAAGCGTTGCCGGGGCCAGGGTTTGAGGACCGTGGCGGCGGTGGCTTGGCCGGTTTCTGGTTTGGGTGTTGCGGTTGACCGTGGAGTGGTGTCGGCCGGAAAAATCTGTCGTTCCGTGGGCCTCCACCTGGTCAGGGGTCGGTGATGGTTGTAACAATATTTATATAAGTAGCTGCTGTAAAAGTCCGATTAGTTATAAGTTAATTATAAAAAGTAGGCATTAAGTTAATAATTTAAATGCGCAAAGCTGATGTTATTTTTTGCGGGTACGCATAACCAATGTGGGAGCCAGCCTGCTGGCGATTGCGGTCTGTCAGCCAACATAAATGTTGAAACTGAAGGCCTCATCGCTAGCAGGCTAGCTCCCACAGGGGTTGTGTATGGGTGGGTGGGGTGAGGATCAATACCCGCGTTGCACGTTCGCCTGATTCTCCAGCGCCAGACCATTCAGGAAACGTTCAAGATTGGCCAGGAAACTGTCGGCGATCTCGTGGCGGCTGTTGCTGGAAATCGCCGAGGTGTGGGGTGACAAGCGCACTCGCGGATGGGCGTAGAGCGGATGACCGTCCGGCAAGGGTTCGGGTTCGGTGACGTCCAGCGAAGCCAGGCCGATGCGTCCGCTGTCCAGCGCTTCCAGCAACGCTCCATGGTCGAGCAGGCCGCCACGGGCGATGTTGATCAGGTGCAGGCCCGGTTTGGCGCTGGCGAGTACGGTGCTGTCGACGATATGCCGGGTCGCGTCGGTCAACGGCGCGGCCAGTACCAGATGATCGGAGCGCGCAAACAGCTCATGGATGTCCCGCACCGCTTCGACGCCTTCAACCTCGAACGGCGTCTGACTCTGACGCAGCGCCAGCACATTGATGCCGAGGGCGCGGGCCTTGGTCGCCAGGCTGCGGCCAATCGCACCAAAACCGAGAATCCCCAGCGTGGTGCCCTTGAGCGGCGTCAGCGCGGTGAAATTCCATTGCGCGTCATGCACCCAAATGTCCGGCAGGTGCTTGGCCGCGGCGAAGATCGCGGCCAGGGCGAACTCGGCGATGTTTTCCGCGGCGCTGCCCCGCGAAGTGCTCACTGGCGGGCCGTTGAACAGCCATTGCGGGTAGAAGTCGATGCCTGACGACACCACCTGAATCCATTGCAGCCCATAGGGCCAGCCCGGTGGTGGTGTGTCCGGTGCCTGATAGCCACGCACATTGATTGGCCGCGCGAGCAGGATGCTGACTTCCGCCGGCAGGTCGCTCGGCACACCGGCCGGCACGCCAATGACGCGGGCCTCGGGATGGGTTTGACTTAGGCGCTGGCGGATCACTTCGTTGAAGTCTTCATCCAGTTGGCTGGCGATGACGAACTGGCTCATGGGCGTTCCTTGATCTGGCGCTGGGCGAATACGGCTTTGCCGACGCCTTGCAGGATGGCGTCGTTTTGCGGGGTGTGGACGCGGCTGCACAGCACGTCGCGGTAATGCCGTTGCAGCGGGTTGTTACGTGACAGCCCCGGATTGCCGGAGGCCTCGATGGCCAGCTCGACGGCGCGAATCGCGTTGCCGGTCACCAGGTATTTCAGTTGCGCCGCGTTGCTGGCCGGGGTGTGGCCCTCGGCGGCGGCGTCGAGCAGGCTATGGTTGGCGAATAACAAGGTGTCGATGTGGCCGACGGTTTCCTGAAAGCGCGGCAGGGTCGACAACGCAGCGCCGAGGTTGGACGGCGCGCGGGTTTCCAGCCATTGCACCAGCCAGTCGCGGGCAGCCTGGGCGACACCGTCGTAGACCGATGACAGCAACACCGACATCCACAGAAAACCATCGCCATCGAGTTCGGCCTGCGGCGCGCTCCAGCGGCTGACGCTGACGGCGTGATCCAGCGGCACCAGCACGTTGTCGAACACCACCTCATGGCTGCACGTGGCACGCATGCCCAGATGGTCCCAATCCTCGATGATGCTGATGCCCGGCGTGTCCTTGTGCACCAGCCAGGCACCGACCAGCGGATCTTCATCGCTGCTGCGCGCCCAGACGCTGAACCAGCTCAGGCCGTGGCTGCCGGTGGAATAGATTTTGCGGCCGCTGATCCGCCAGCCTGCGGAAGTGCGTCTTGCGACGGTCGCCGGTAGACCGCCGCGCGCAGGCGTGCCGAGATCGGGCTCGACCCGCAAGGCGTTGATCAGCGCGCCATGCTCGACGGCGTCCCGGGCCACTTGCAGACGCAACGCTTCGGGCCAGTTTCGGTTGTCTTGCAAGCGCGAGTGTTGCAGGTATTGCATCACCAGGATCAACGCCGTCGAAGGCTCGCCTTTGGCGATTGCACTGATGGCTTTGCGCGCCTGTGTCAGGTTCGCGCCGCCACCGCCAAACGCTTTGGGCACGGTCAGCGCAACCAGATCGTGCTCATGGAGCAGCTTGAAATTGTCATGGGGAAAGGCACCACTTTCGTCATAAACGTGGGCAGTGGCGGCCAGCTGTTCGCTGATGCGATCAAGCAACGCCTCGAAGTTGGCCACTTCGACCGAGCGCAGTACGGCTGGCTGTTGGGATGAAAGACTCATGATGATTTCACTCGATCAAAAAGGGTGAGAGCCGGTAGTGAGCACAGCACAACCCCTGTA
>NZ_JBSVXD010000293.1:0-4715 GCF_054070755.1 Pseudomonas sp. SDO5591_S426
GGTGTTCATCATGTAGGAGCTGCCGAAGGCTGCGATCTTTTCGGCGCGACATCATTTTAGTGCGGATTGGACACCGTCAACATCTGCCCCGGCTTCAGCGCCTGGCCGACACGAGGATTCCAGCGCTTGAGGTGCTGCATTTCAACGTTGAAGCGCTTGGCCACGATGTACAGCGAATCGCCTTGCTGAACCTTGTACTGCGATTGCGACTTCTTGGCTTTGGTCTTGGAATTGGCCGCGACCACGGTATTGACGCGACCCGGGCTGCGCTTGCTGGTGTCTTGCAAGACCAGAGTCTGACCGGGCTTGAGGTTCTTGCCCGACAGCTTGTTCCAGCGCTGAATATCCTTGACGTCGACATTGTTGGCCTTGGCGATGGAACCGAGGTTGTCGCCGCGTTTGACCCGGTAATTGCGTTTGGCACTGGCCACTGCGGTGTTGTCTGCACCATCGAACACAGGCTTGAGCGGCTTCTTGCTGATCAGCTCTTCCGGACGCATGGTTTGCAAGCTGGTGGTCAGCAACTGCGCCTTGGACGTCGGCACCAGCAAATGCTGGGGGCCGTCGATGGTGGTGCGCTGCTTGAAGGCCGGGTTGAGCTGGAACAGTTCGTCTTCGTCGATGTTGGCCACCGCGGCAACCTTGGACAGGTCCATGCGCTGGTTGATTTCGACGACCTGGAAATACGGTTCGTTGGCGATCGGGTTGAGGTTCACCCCGTAGGCTTCCGGCGCCAGTACCACTTGCGAGAGGGCCAGCAGCTTCGGCACATAGGCCTGGGTTTCGGCTGGCAGCGGCAGGTTCCAGTAGTCGGTCGGCAAGCCAAGCTTTTCGTTACGCTCGATGGCGCGGCTGACCGTGCCTTCACCGGCGTTGTAGGCAGCCAGGGCCAACAGCCAGTCGCCGTTGAACATGTCGTGCAGACGGGTCAGGTAATCCATCGCCGCGGTGGTCGACGCGGTAATGTCGCGACGGCCGTCATAGAAGCGGGTTTGACGCAGGTTGAAGTAACGCCCGGTGGACGGAATGAACTGCCACAAACCCACCGCATCGGCCCGGGAATAGGCCATCGGGTTGTAGGCGCTTTCAATCACTGGCAGCAGCGCCAGTTCCAGCGGCATGTTGCGTTCTTCAAGGCGTTCGACAATGTAGTGAATGTAGAGGCTGCCGCGTTCGCCGGCGTTTTCGAGGAACGAAGGATTGCTGGCGAACCACAGGCGCTGTTGCTCGATGCGCGGGTTGACGCCCACGTTGTCCTGCAACTGGAAGCCTTGGCGCATGCGCTCCCAGACGTCCTGCGGGATCTGCGGGCTCGGCTTTTCGCTGAGCCAGACAGGCTTCTGCTTGGCGCGGGCAGCAATGTTCGGCGTATGTGTCGCTTCAGTCTGCGGAGCATGGCTGGAACAACCCGCCAGAGTGGCGGACACAGCCACCGCTATGGCTTGAGCCAAGCGGGTCAATGCGTCTGAATTGATGGACTTACGTATGGATGACGACATTGGCTGGAAGTAAGTTCCGGGCAAAAATGTCGGGCGATTCTAGAAAGCGCACCCTCTGCGGTCAACCTTTCAGCGTTTTAGGACCATCGTGCAAGCTGTTTAGAACGTGTCTTTCCACGCCCTTAAAGCAGCAAAAACCATATCGGGCGCGGAGTTATCGGTGCCGGTCCGTTCATCCGCTTTTTCTTTAACGGATGTTTCGCCGGAGCGCAAAAACGGATTTGTGCGCTTTTCCAGGGCCACTGTGGAAGGCAGCGTGATGATGCCGGCTTCCCGTTGTCGGGTCACGGTGGCCAGGCGTTCGAGAGTGTCCGGATTACTCGGCTCGACAGCAGCGGCGAAGCGTAGATTGCTCAGGGTGTATTCATGGGTGCAGTACACCCGCGTATCCTCGGGAAGGGCCGCGAGACGCGACAACGAGGTATGCATTTGCTGGGGCGTGCCTTCAAACAACCGTCCGCAACCGGCGGCAAACAGAGTGTCGCCGCAGAACAGCAGGCCGGGGTGATGATAGGCAATGTGTCCCAGGGTGTGACCGGGCACGGCGATGACATCAAAGTCATGGCCGAGCACGTTGATGCGATCATTGTCCTTGAGGGCCACGTCCCGCGCCGGGATATTTTCGCTGGCCGGGCCATAGACTTTTGCGTCCGTCACTTTCTTGAGCTGTTGGACGCCGCCGACATGGTCATGATGGTGGTGAGTGATCAGAATATCACTGAGTACCCACGTCGGATTCGCCGCGAGCCAGGCCTGCACCGGCGCGGCATCGCCCGGATCGACCACCGCGCAGCGTCGGGTGTCGGGGTCTTGTAACAACCAGATGTAGTTGTCGGTGAACGCGGGCAGGGCAGTGATCTGTATCATCGTCGGATTCGCCAAGCGGAAAACAATGGCGCATCTTAGAACTTCCTGGCGCGTTGGAGAATGCAATGACCGATAAAGCGTTCGCTCAGGCGGATCCTGACTGGCTGGCATTGATCAGCGAGGCCCGCGAGTGGCTGTCCGGTCCAATCGGGCAATTTTTGCTGGACGAAGAACGGCGCATGCTCGAAGAAGAGCTCGGGCGCTTTTTTGGTGGCTATCTGGTGCATTACGGCCCGTCGGCGCAAACCCCGCCGTCGGCACCGCAAGTCCAGCGCAATGTACGCCTGGGCGCGCCGTTGCCGGGGGTCGAGATTGTCTGCGAAGAGCAGGCCTGGCCGTTGAGCGAGCATGCCGCCGATGTGGTGGTGTTGCAGCACGGTCTGGATTTCTGCCTGTCGCCCCACGGTTTGCTGCGTGAAGCCGCGAGCAGCGTACGGCCCGGCGGGCATCTTTTGATTATCGGCATCAATCCCTGGAGCACTTGGGGCCTGCGTCATGTGTTTGCTCATGACGGGTTGGGCAAGGCGCGCTGCATTTCTCCGTCACGGGTGGCTGACTGGCTGAACCTGCTGGGCTTCGCGCTGGAGAAACGCCGCTTCGGATGCTATCGTCCGCCGCTTGCCTCGCCTGCCTGGCAGACCCGTCTGGCCGGCTGGGAACGCAAGGCCGGTGACTGGCAATTGTCCGGCGGCGGCTTCTATTTGTTGGTCGCGCGCAAGATTGTCGTAGGGCTGCGACCAGTCCGCCAGGAACGCCGCGAACCGATGGGCAAGCTGATTCCGTTGCCGATGGCCAAGGTCAATCGGCGCAATATCGAACCGTAATACCCATTATTAATTTCCGACCGGGGTTGCCCCGGTCTCGGGCGTTGTCGATCAGCGATCGGCGAGCCACCGCATTTTCTGGATAGATTGGCATGAGCGATAGCGTAGAACTGTTCACTGATGGCGCCTGCAAAGGCAATCCCGGTCCTGGTGGCTGGGGCGCGTTGCTGGTGTGCAAGGGCGTTGAAAAAGAACTCTGGGGCGGCGAAGCCAATACCACCAACAACCGCATGGAGTTAATGGGCGCGATTCGTGGCCTGGAAGAGCTCAAGCGTTCGTGCGATGTGTTGCTGGTGACCGACTCCCAATACGTCATGAAAGGCATCAACGAGTGGATGGACAACTGGAAAAAACGCGGCTGGAAAACTGCTGCGAAAGAGCCGGTGAAAAACGCCGACCTGTGGAAGCTGCTCGACGAACAGGTCAACCGCCACAACGTCACCTGGAAATGGGTACGCGGGCATATTGGCCATCATGGCAACGAACGGGCCGACCAATTGGCCAACCGTGGCGTGGATGAAGTGCGCGGCTACAAACAAGACTGATTTTTGATCCTGTAGGAGCTGCCGCAGGCTGCGATCTTTCGACTTTGCTTTTTAAGATCAAAAGATCGCAGCCTGCGGCAGCTCCTACGGGGAGCATGTTAATATCCGCGTTTTTTGCACGATTGACCCGTTGAGAGCTGAGCACCGATGGCCACCAGATCCGTTGTACTCGATACCGAAACCACCGGCATGCCGGTGACCGATGGCCACCGGATTATCGAAATCGGTTGTGTCGAGTTGATCGGTCGGCGCCTGACCGGCCGGCATTTTCACGTTTACCTGCAACCGGACCGCGAAAGTGATGAAGGAGCCATCGGCGTCCACGGCATCACCAACGAATTCCTGGTGGGCAAGCCGCGTTTCGCCGAGGTGGCCGAAGAGTTCTTCGAGTTCATCAAGGGCGCGCAACTGATCATCCATAACGCGGCGTTCGACGTTGGCTTCATCAACAACGAATTTGCCCTGATGGGCCAGCACGAACGTGCGGACATCACGCAACACTGCTCGATCCTCGATACCTTGATGATGGCCCGGGAACGTCACCCGGGGCAGCGCAACAGCCTCGATGCGTTGTGCAAACGTTATGGCGTCGACAACTCTGGCCGTGAACTCCACGGCGCCTTGCTCGACTCCGAGATTCTCGCCGACGTCTACCTGACCATGACTGGCGGCCAGACCAGTCTCTCCCTGGCCGGTAATGCGTCCGACGGCAATGGTTCCGGTGAAGGCGCGGATAACTCCGCCACCGAAATCCGTCGTCTGCCGGCCGATCGCAAGCCGGCCCTCATCATTCGCGCCAGTGAAGACGATTTGGCGCAACACGCGACGCGTCTGGAAATCATCAGCAAATCCGCCGGCGCCCCGGCGTTGTGGTTGCAACTGGCCGAGGCGGACGCGCAGGCGTAGGTCTTTCGGAAAGATCGCAGCCTCGTTTCACTCGACAGCTCCTACAAGGGAATGCGTAATCCTTTGGGAGCTTT
>NZ_JBSVXD010000294.1:0-4675 GCF_054070755.1 Pseudomonas sp. SDO5591_S426
GTATTGCGGCGTCCCTGTGGGAGCTGGCTTGCCAGCGATTGGGTGCGAGGCACCCGCCTTCAGGGTTTGACCGGCGGCTTGCGCAGCAGACTGAACGCCATCGCCGCCAGGAACAACACGCTAAGCAGCAACACGGCCCACAGGCCGAATTTCTTCCAGTCGGTGCCCACGGCAACCGGTACTGTCGCAGCCGTCGAGGCCGTCACCACCCCGCCATCGACTGAAGCCCTGCCCAGCGTCGTCAGCTTCGCAGCGTTGTAATCCGGAATCAGCGTCGACAACGGCAGGTTCGCCGCCTTGACCGTCGAATTGCCCAGCGCCAGCGTGTAAGGCCCGGGACCGCGGGCCAGAAACACCAATTGCGTGGCACGCACGGCGAACTTCAGCGTTGGCGCTTGCGCTCCAAGACCGCCGCCGCGTTCGTCCACGGTCAGCTTCAGTTGTTGCACGATTTGCCCCGACAACTGCAATTCGTTCTGCACCACGTCCTGGCCATTCTGGGTCAGACGATAGAGCAAACCACTGCTCAACGCCTGCCACGGCAGACTGCTGTCGCGGCGACCCGACAAGGTTACAGGCGCCAGGCTATTGGGCTGTTCCAACTCGACCCGCACACGCTCGACGTTCAGGCCCATTGGTAATTGCCAGATGTACTCACCGGCCTTCACGCTGCTGCCGGTCAACGCTTGCGACCAGACCAACGGCAACGGCAGGCTGCGGCTGCTTTGCAGTTGCGCCGACGTCAGGGTCGGCGCCGTTTGCGGCGTTTCCCATAACAAACGCAAGTAACGCGCCGACTGCCCCGGCAGGCCGACTTCGTGCTGCTCGACCCGCTCATCGGCAAAGGTCAGCCGCGCCACCTGCCCTTCACCCCACGACTGCCAATGCTGTAAATCGTCGCTGGCCTCGATAGTGAAGCGCTGGAAACCGTCGCGCTCGCTGGTCCAGTCGAGGATCAATTGCTGCAACGGTGCTTTGATTCCGCTGGCGTCGAGCAGCCAGCCTCGCAACTCCTCTTCACCCACCTCCAGTTGACTGGAGGGCTGCACTTCGACCAGCGTGCCGTTGGCACTCGATTGCACCCGCACGCTCGGTGCGTGCTCGGTGGCGTCCGCCGAGTTGTACAGCGGGAACCATTTGACGTCGGTCAGTGTGCGGTTGGCGTCGGTCTGCGCAGTTTCGCGGGCCAGGGCGTAAGCCTGCTGGTCGCCGGCAGCATTGAATACGCGCACATCGCTGAGGTCGCTCTGCCGTGCATTCAGTTGCACGGCCAGCGGCAATTCAAGGCGATACCAAGGGCCCTCGCCACTTACCGACAACGCTACCTGTGTGGCGAAGTCCGCCGGTTTTTCCTGAGCGACGGCTGTCAGCGCCATGCCCATCGCAACAGCGCCCAACCAACCCAGGTTCAGCTTCTGACTCAAGACGACACTCCTTCTGTTTCCGGGGCCGGTCTTTCAGCTTCCGGCACAGCCTCGACGCGCTTGGGCGGTAACGGGGCGAAGTAGCCCACCACCAGCAGCAACACGCCAACGCCGATAAACGACACGATCCGCGCCAGCCCGCCGCGGTTACTCAATTCGACAAAGAACAATTTGGCCACCACCACACCGATCAGCGCCGCGCCGATCAGCCAGACTTCGCGGCGATGACGCAAATGGCCGCCGATCATCAAGCTCAAGGCCATCAAGGTCCAGACGATGGACAGACCGGCCTGCACCCGCATCGATTCAAGCAGCGCATCGAGCTCGTACGGCACGCCGCTCCAGTGGTGGGCCGTGCGCATCACCAGTGCAGTAAAGAACACAAACAGCGAGAAGCCAGCGATCAGTTGTGTGGCGGAGGAGGCGAAATCCCGGCGCAGCTCGACTTGCGACACGGCGCTGCGAGACCAGACGTAAACGCCGAACAGTGCAAACAGCAAACCCAACTCCAGCGGGTTGATCAGCGGCACGTAGGGCAGCGGTTCGGCCAAGCCGTCACTGAAGACGTTGGCCAGCCAGAACCAGCCCAGCATCAACAACGCCAAGGGCGCGGCGGCATACACGCGGTATTCGCGCGAATACTCCGATATCGGCCATGGCCAGGCACGCGGCGCGGCCATCAACACCAGATACAGGCTCGGCAAAATCGCCCAACCCAGCCAGCGCCAGGCATTGTATTGCTCGGACAACAGCAGCAAGCCGTATCGCAACTCCAGGGCCAGCACGCCGATCAGCAGCCAGCAACCGAGCACATGGGCGGTACTCAGTACCCGCGCAGGGAGCATCGGCGCCAAGCGTCGCAGCGAGATGAAATGCACGACGAACACCGCTATCCACACCAACCAGCCGAAGCTGGCCGCCGGGTGATAGCGCGAATGCCAGGCAGCGAGCAACACTATCCCGGCCGCCGGGATCAGCACGGTGCAAAGCAGCCCCAGCGATGGCCATTTCAGGCGTAGCGCCAGCACGGTCCACAACGCAACACTCAAGGTCGCGACAGCCAGCAGCAGCGTCGCCTGCAAGGACAACGGGGCAAAGCGCAGCACTTCACTGACCCACGCCAGCGCCCACCAGCCTGCGCCCCACACCAACAATGCCTGGGACAAGCGTTGCGCACTCAGCCCGGCAAGGCTGACGAGCTGCAAGCGCCACGCCCCGACCAACCCCGCCACACCGAGCACCAACGGCGTCCAGAATTCGCCATGGGCCAATGGACGCAAGCCTTCGTCGAGCATGGGTTCGGCTACCAGGAACAACGCACCACCCAGCCACTGCACCGCGAAAGCTGTGAACACAAATGTCCGCGAAGGCAGGCGCAAACCGACCAGCAACGTGACCAACCCGGCCACTGCCCAACTGATCGCCGTGCCATGGGCGAAGAAAAACAGCGGCGCCAGCAGGTAGAGGAACGACAGGCCGAGACACGCCAACACCGGCAGGCCTTTGCGCTCCCATGCCGACGTCTGCTCGGGCTGCGCTTTATGCAACTGATAGAAACTGAACAGCAGCGCGATACCCAACATCAGCGCACCCAACGGTGCGCCTTCGAGCAGGCTGCTCTGGCCATCGCCCAACTCGCTAAGAAACATCAGCGCCGAGCCCAGTTGCAGCAACAAGGCAAAGGCTCTGGCCAACGGCCGTTGCTGACGCAGTCCCAGCCACAGGATCCCCGCGCCCTCCACTGCCCATGCGGCGGTGGTCCAGCGCGCATCAAGCCCCAGGGGAATCGCCAGGCTGGTGAAGATCACGCCCAGGGCCAGGCAGGTTTCCGCCAGCAGCAACGTGCGACCGGCGAACAGCAAACGGGCCAGGCCCATGTAAATGATGCCCAGCGCCAGGGCACTGAACGCGGCGGCGAATTCCAGATGCTGCACCAGTGCGAACTGCAAACCGAAGCCCACCAAGGGCGGACCGAACAGCAACGTGCCGTCGACGTAATCACCCTTGCGCGCCGACCAGTGCAGCAGCGCCTCGCGGCCACCATCCTCAGGTGCATCGCCCATTTCCAGCAGCTTGCGTCGGGCGAACAACAGACCGATAGCCAAGTACATCAGGAAGAACAGAATCAGGAACGGCTCAGTGCTCCACAACAGCTCCGGCGTATAGGACCGTGCACCCCAGGCGAAACCGATGCCGAACGTGCCGACGAAACCGATCACGTTCAGCAGGCGCCATGCCTTGAACCAGGCGATGCCGAGGATACCGGCGTTGAGCAAGGCGAAATAGCTGAACAACGCTACATGGCTTCCGCTGCCCGTGGAGGCCAGGATGGGCGCGGCGAAGCCACCCAATGCTGCCACTGAGGCCAGTCCCAAGGAGTCTTGGGTGATGGCGAGAATTGCCGAAAACACCGTCACCGCGACCAGCAGCCCAAACGCCGCCGAAGGATCAATAAGCGGATGCAAGCGCATCGCCGCAAACACCGTCAGGTACAACACCGCGACACCGGCGCCCTGCAGCATCAACGCGTAATTATTGTTTCGCGATCGCAGCCACCAACCGAGGCCAAGCAGGCCCAGCGCCGCCGCCGCGACACCGGCGTAACGCAACTCGATCGGCACCACCACACCTTCGGTGGCATAGCGCAGCAAAAAGGCCAGGCCGAGGAACAACAACACCACGCCGACCCGCAACACCGTGTTGCCGCCGAACAGCCAGGCGCGAGCGCCGTTGATGGCACGCTCGATAAAGTTGGGGCCGCTCGGGATGGCAGGTTGTTGCGGCTCGCGGGTGACCGATTCGGGCTTCCAGGCATCGACGGGCTCGGGAGGCAGTTCCCAGATCAGTTCAGGCGTTTCGATAGGGGACTGCGCGACGATGATCTCAGGTGCCGGAGCGGATTCACTGATAGCAGGTTCACGGGTTTCAGGGGCAGTGAAACCGGGTAGTTCCAATACGGCCAAACGCTGCTCCACGCCATGCAACGCAACCTGTGCCCTCTCCAACAAGCGGCGTTGCTCGTCGGCCTGCGAAGCCAATTTGCCGATACGAAAGGCCTGACCGATCGCCAACCCGAGCAAAGCGCCCAGCAGCGCATCGCCGAACGACTCGTCGAGTATCCAGCCCAGCACCAGGCCAATCAGCATCAACATCCATTGCATGGTCGATATCCTTGAGCGCAATCCAGAAAGATTAGCGTAGCCACAGACAAAAGATCGCAGCCTTCGGCAGCTCCTACAAAAGCGCTTTGA
>NZ_JBSVXD010000295.1:0-4664 GCF_054070755.1 Pseudomonas sp. SDO5591_S426
CACCCTGCGAAAGCGTAGCCCTCGCAGGGTGTGGGGGTGACCATCTCATTAGCCCCGACGGGTCGGGGCTTTGGGGGTGACGCTAATGGCTTACTCGCCGATGGCAGCCTTGTAACCGGCGGCGTCGAGCAGCTTGTCCAGCTCAGCCTTGTCGCTTGGCTTGAGCTTGAAGATCCACGCGCCATAAGGGTCGGAGTTCAGCAGTTCCGGCGAACCACTCAGGTCTTCGTTGATCGCGATCACTTCACCGCTGATCGGAGCATAGATGTCGGAAGCGGCTTTAACCGATTCAACGACACCGGACTGATCACCGGCGGCGAAGGTTTTTCCAACTTCGGTCAGTTCGACAAACACCACGTCACCCAGCGCTTCCTGCGCGTGATCGCTGATGCCCACGGTGACGGTGCCATCGGCTTCCAGACGTGCCCATTCGTGACTTTCGGCAAAACGCAGTTCGGCAGGGATATCGCTCATGTTCTGTGTCCTCAGGAAAATTGTCAGCGGTCCAAGCCCGCCGGAAAAGATTAGATCAAGGTTTTGCCATGGCGTACGAAGGTCGGTTTGACCACTCGGACCGGGTACCACTTGCCACGGATTTCCACTTCTGCGCGGTCGGCAGTTGCCATCGGCACGCGCGCCAGTGCAATCGACTTGCTAAGCGTAGGAGAGAAACTACCACTGGTGATCTCCCCTTCGCCAACATCGGCGATGCGGACCACTTGATGAGCGCGTAAAACCCCGCGCTCCTCAAGGACCAGACCGACCAGTTTGTGCTGTACGCCACCGCTGCGTTCGGCTTCCAGCGCCGTGCGCCCGATGAACTGCCGGGTGGCCGGCTCCCACGCGATGGTCCAGGCCATGTTGGAGGCCAGCGGTGAAACGTCTTGCTGGATGTCCTGACCGTAAAGGTTCATGCCGGCTTCGACCCGCAAGGTGTCCCGCGCGCCAAGGCCGATTGGGGAAATCCCGGCACCCACCAGATCGTTGAAGAAACCGGGAGCCTGATCGGCCGGCAAAATGATTTCCAACCCGTCTTCACCGGTATAACCGGTGCGTGCGATGAACCAGTCACCGTCAGGCTGGCCTTCGAAAGGTTTAAGCAGCTGAATCAGGTTGCCACGAGACTGGTTGACCAGCTCCGCAATCTTGTGTCGGGCGTGGGGCCCCTGGATAGCCAGCATCGCCAACTCGGAACGTTCGCTGAGCTGCACGTCGAAGCCGTCGAGATGGGCTTGCATCCAGGCCATGTCCTGGTCGCGGGTGGACGCGTTGACCACTAGGCGATAACCCTCATCGAGACGGTAGACGATCATGTCATCGACGATGCCGCCCTGCTCGTTGAGCATGGTGCTGTACAACGCACGGCCGGGGCTGTGCAAACGTTCGACATCATTGGCCAGCAAATGCTGGAGCCAGGCCTTGGCCTGGGAGCCGCCGACGTCGATCACGGTCATGTGGGATACATCGAAAACACCGCAATCGCGGCGCACCTGGTGGTGTTCCTCGACCTGCGATCCGTAATGCAGAGGCATATCCCAACCGCCAAAATCGACCATCTTCGCGCCGAGGGCGAGATGAAGGTCATACAGAGGCGTACGCTGTCCCATGGGTTTCTCCTTCCGGGCGTGGCGAAGGTGCGGGCGAGTGCTTTATCGGGTGAAAGCGTTGAAACAAAAGGCTTTCAGCCGATTACTACTACCTTGTCTGTCAGACGGACCGCACCGAATGCCGCGCATTGTAGCCGCAAGGTGTAGGACTGACACCTAGCTGTTTCGATGCGCCGAACGTCGTATCAATCCGATGACCGGTAGCAGCCCGACCAAAACCAGGGTCAGCGCCGGCAAAGACGCCCTCGCCCACTCGCCTTCGCTGGTCATTTCGAAGATCCGCACGGCCAGCGTGTCCCAGCCAAACGGGCGCATCAGCAGGGTCGCGGGCATTTCCTTGAGCACATCGACGAACACCAGCAATGCCGCGCTCAACGATCCGGGCAGCAACAACGGCAGATACACTTTGAAAAACAGTCGCGGCCCACTGACACCCAGGCTACGTGCCGCTTCGGGCAAAGATGGCCGTATACGCGCCAGACTGCTTTCCAGTGGCCCATAGGCCACGGCGATGAAGCGCACCAGATAGGCCAACAGCAACGCCGCCAGACTGCCGAGCAGCAGCGGCTTGCCGGCACCACCGAGCCAACCGGACAGCGGAATCACCAGTTCGCGGTCCAGATAACTGAACGCCAGCATGATCGACACCGCCAGCACCGAACCGGGCAAGGCGTAGCCAAGATTGGCCAGGCCGACACCGGCATTGATTCCCTGAGTCGGCGCCAAACGTCGGGCAAATGCGAGGATCAGGGCGACGCTGACGGTGATCAACGCCGCCATCGCGCCCAAGTACAAGGTGTGGACGATCAGGCCGGTGTAACGCTCATCCAGATCCAGGCGCCCCCGCTGCCAGAACCACACCACCAGTTGCAGCATCGGAATGACGAAGGCGCAGGCGAACACCAACCCGCACCAAGCGGTGGCCAGCAGCGCTTTGAAGCCATGCAGGTGATACAACGCCTTGACCCGTGGCCGTTCGTTGCTTGCCCGGTTGGCGCCGCGGGCACGACGCTCGCCGTACAGCACCACCATCACCACCAGCAGCAACAGACTGGCCAGTTGTGCGGCGGTAGAGAGACTGAAAAATCCGTACCAGGTCTTGTAGATAGCCGTCGTGAAGGTATCGAAGTTGAACACCGACACCGCGCCGAAATCCGCCAGGGTTTCCATCAACGCCAACGCCACGCCCGCGCCGATGGCGGGACGCGCCATCGGCATGGCCACCCGCCAGAACGCTTGCCATGGCGATTGCCCAAGCACTCGCGCGGCTTCCATCAGGCCTTTGCCCTGAGCCAGGAACGCCGTGCGCGCCAACAGGTAAACATAGGGATAGAACACCAGCACCAGAACCAGAATCACCCCGCCCGTGGAGCGCACGCGCGGTAGCCGCAGCCCGGTGCCGAACCACTCGCGCAGCAGGGTTTGCACCGGACCGGCGAAATCCAGCAGACCGACGAAGACAAATGCCAGCACGTAGGCCGGAATCGCGAAAGGCAGCATCAGCGCCCAATCGAGCCAACGCCGACCGGGGAACTCGCAGAGACTGGTGAGCCAGGCCAGGCTGACACCAAGGACCGTCACGCCGAGGCCAACGCCGAGTACCAGAGTCAGGGTGTTGCCCAGCAGTCGCGGCATCTGCGTGTCCCAAAGGTGGGACCAGATCTGTTGATCGATGGTTTGCCAGGACAGCAGCAAGACGCTCAGGGGTAGCAGGACCAGCGCAGCGATGGCGAAGACCAGGGGATACCAGCGGCGTTGGGCGGGGTGGGCCAAGGAAAAGCTCTCGCGAAATCTTGAAGTGTAGAGAAACGCAAAAAAGATCGCAGCCTCCGGCAGCTCCTACAGTGGGTTGGTGATCACCGTGTAGGAGTTGCCGAAGGCTGCGATCTTTTACTCTTTAACGCTGCCGACTCAGTTCCAGCCAGCCCGATCCATCATGCGAATCGCTTCAGCCTGACGTTTACCGGCGACTTCCACCGGCAAGGTATCGGCGATGAACTTGCCCCACGCTGCGACTTCAGCGGATGGCTGGACGGCCGGGTTGGCCGGGAATTCCTGGTTCACGTCAGCAAAGATTTTCTGCGCTTCAGGCGTGGTCATCCACTCCACCAGGGCCTTGGCGGCTTCCGGGTGCGGCGCGTACTTGGTCAGGCCGATGCCCGACAGGTTGACGTGCACGCCGCGGTCCGCCTGGTTCGGCCAGAACAGCTTCACCGGCAGATCCGGTTTCTGCTTGTGCAGGCGACCGTAGTAGTAGGTGTTGACGATGCCCACGTCGCATTGGCCGGCGTTGATGGCTTCCAGTACCGCAACGTCGTCGGAGAACACGTCAGTGGACAGGTTGTTGACCCAGCCCTTGAGGATCTTCTCGGTTTTCTCGGCGCCGTGCACTTCGATCATGGTGGCGGTCAGCGACTGGTTGTAGACCTTCTTCGCCGTGCGCAGGCACAGGCGACCTTCCCAATTCTTGTCGGCCAGAGCTTCGTAGGTGGTCAGTTCGCCCGGTTTCACCCGGTCGGTGGAATAGGCGATGGTCCGCGCCCGCAGGCTCAGGCCGGTCCAGGCATGGGACGCCGCGCGATATTGCAGCGGGATGTTGGCATCGATGGTTTTCGAGGTGAAGGGCTGGAGGATGCCCATCTGCTCAGCTTGCCAGAGGTTACCGGCATCTACGGTCAGCAGCAGGTCGGCGGTAGCGTTCTCGCCCTCGGCCTTGATGCGCTGCATCAGCGGCGCTTCCTTGTCGGTGATGAACTTCACCTTCACGCCGGTTTTCGCGGTGTAGGCATCGAAGACTGGCTTGATCAGTTCGTCGATACGCGAGGAGTAGACCACCACTTCGTCGGCGGCCTGGGCGGCGGTGCTGCCGATCAAGGTCAGGGCCAGTGCAGTCAGTAGACGCTTCGGTGCCAACATGGGAGCGGTCTCTCGATTGAAAAAGTGAGGCCAAATGATAAGGACTCACATTTGCCTTCTCAATCGAACAGTTCGCGGAGGAGTTACCAGATGTTGCACAGATTAAATTTACCGCATTTCCTGTAGGAGCTGCCGCAGGCT
>NZ_JBSVXD010000296.1:0-4643 GCF_054070755.1 Pseudomonas sp. SDO5591_S426
TCCATGGGATTTGTGTTCAACCCGTCGGAGCTGCCGAAGGCTGCGATCTTTTGGTCTCTACTGTGTCGCGAAATCAAACGGCGCCAGCGCAAACCCGTTTTCATCGACCTGCAACGCCCAACCCTGACGATCCCAATCCCCCAACACAATGCGCCGGGCCGCTTGTTCGCCAAGCTGCAGCTTGTGGATGGCAGGACGATGGGTATGCCCATGGATCAGCGTCTTCACGCCGTATTGCTGCATGATTCGCGGAATCTCCAAGGGCGTGACATCGACAATGTCATTGGCCTTCATCCGCGTTTGCGCGCGGCTTTCACTGCGCAGCTTGCGCGCCAGTTTATGCCGGGTGCTCAACGGCAGATGCCGCAGGATGAACAGGGTAATCGGGTTGCGCAGGTAGCGACGCAGCTTCATGTAGGCTTCGTCGCGGGTACAGAGGCTGTCGCCGTGCATCAGCAGCACCGGCTCGCCGTTGAACTGCACGACACTCGGATCTTTCAATAATGTGCAGCCGGCCTGTTTGCAAAAGGCCTTGCCGAGCATGAAATCACGATTGCCGTGCATCAGAAAAATGGCCGTGCCGCTGTCGCTCAACTCGCGCAGGGCCTGGCAAATGGAGCGCTGGAACGGCGTCATGGCGTCGTCGCCAATCCACGCCTCGAAAAAGTCGCCCAGAATGTACAACGCACTCGCCGAGCGGGCGCGTCCGGCGAGCAAATCCAGAAACGCCCGGGTAATGTCCGGGCGCTCCTCTTCCAGATGTAAATCTGAAATCAGCAATATCACTCAATGATCTCGGCTTTCTCGATGATCACGTCGTCTGCTGGTACGTCCTGGTGACCGGACTTCGACGTGGTGGCCACGCCTTTGATCTTGTCGACAACGTCCTGGCCGGCGGTCACTTTACCGAATACGGCATAGCCCCAGCCTTGCACGTTCTTGCCGCTGTGGTTCAGGAAGCTGTTGTCAGCCACGTTGATGAAGAATTGCGCGGAAGCCGAATGCGGCTCCATGGTGCGAGCCATGGCAACGGTGTACTTCTCGTTGGAAAGACCGTTGTCAGCTTCGTTCTGGATGCTTGGGCGCTTGTCTTTCTTTTCTTTCATGCCTGGCTCGAAACCGCCGCCCTGGATCATGAAGTTACCGATGACACGGTGGAAAACGGTGTTTTCGTAGTGACCGGCTTTAACGTACTCGACGAAGTTGGCCACGGTGATCGGGGCTTTGTCGGCGTTCAGTTCGAGGACGATGTCGCCGAAGTTGGTAGTCAGTTTGACTTGGGTCATGATCGTTTCTCTTTATAAGGAATTCGTGGTTTTGGGACATTCCATCCCGCAACCGGTTCAGCCTGTCTCGGCCAAGGTGCGCAGTTTAGCGTGACAGGCGCGAATTTCGAGGCTGTTTTTCATTTACGGCCCATTAAATGCGACCGTTTGCAGGTGCGCTCTGTCAGGTGCTTGACGGCATCGGCTATGATAGCGGCTTTGTTTTGTCCGGCCTTCATTACGGCCACGCACTTGTACGTTCAAGGATCCTATGAGCAAGCCCACTGTCGACCCTACCTCGAATGCCAAGACCGGCCCAGCCGTGCCGGTCAACTTCCTGCGGCCGATCATCCAGGCAGACCTGGACTCGGGCAAGCACACGCAGATCGTCACCCGTTTCCCGCCTGAGCCCAACGGCTACCTGCACATCGG
This sequence comes from Pseudomonas sp. SDO5591_S426, assembly GCF_054070755.1. NCBI lineage: Bacteria > Pseudomonadati > Pseudomonadota > Gammaproteobacteria > Pseudomonadales > Pseudomonadaceae > Pseudomonas > Pseudomonas sp. SDO5591_S426. The sequence goes on from NZ_JBSVXD010000296.1 coordinate 1,698, forward strand.
CCACGCCAAGTCGATCTGCGTGAACTTCGGCCTGGCCCAGGAGTTCGGCGGCGTCACGCACCTGCGTTTCGACGACACCAACCCGGCCAAGGAAGACCAGGAATACATCGACGCGATCGAAAGCGACGTCAAATGGCTGGGCTTCGAATGGTCCGGCGAAGTGCGCTATGCCTCGCAGTATTTCGACCAGTTGCACGACTGGGCGGTGGAGCTGATCAAATCCGGCAATGCCTACGTCGACGACCTGAGCCCTGAACAGGCCAAGGAATACCGCGGCACCCTCACCGAGCCAGGCAAGAACAGCCCGTTCCGCGACCGCAGCGTCGAAGAGAACCTGGACCTGTTCGCCCGCATGAAGGCCGGCGAGTTCAAGGACGGCGCACGTGTACTGCGGGCCAAGATCGACATGGCCTCGCCGAACATGAACCTGCGCGATCCGATCATGTATCGCATCCGTCACGCGCATCACCACCAGACCGGTGACAAGTGGTGCATCTACCCGAACTACGACTTCACTCACGGTCAGTCGGACGCCATCGAAGGCATCACCCATTCGATCTGCACCCTGGAATTCGAAAGCCACCGTCCGCTGTACGAGTGGTTCCTGGAAAACCTGCCGGTGCCGGCCAACCCGCGCCAGTACGAGTTCAGCCGCCTGAACCTGAACTACACCATCACCAGCAAGCGCAAGCTCAAGCAACTGGTCGATGAAAAGCACGTCAACGGCTGGGACGACCCGCGCATGTCGACGCTGTCGGGTTTCCGCCGCCGTGGCTACACGCCGAAATCGATCCGCAACTTCTGCGAAATGATCGGCACCAACCGTTCCGACGGCGTGGTGGACTTCGGCATGCTCGAATTCAGCATCCGTGACGACCTCGACCAGAGCGCCCCGCGCGCCATGTGCGTGTTGCGTCCGCTGAAAGTCGTGATCACCAACTACCCGGAAGGCCAGGTCGAGAACCTCGAACTGCCGCGTCATCCGAAAGAAGACATGGGCGTGCGCGCATTGCCGTTTGCCCGTGAAATCTACATCGACCGTGACGACTTCATGGAAGAGCCGCCGAAGGGTTACAAGCGCCTGGAACCGACCGGTGAAGTACGCCTGCGTGGCAGCTACGTGATCCGCGCCGACGAAGCGATCAAGGACGCCGATGGCAACATCGTCGAACTGCGTTGCTCGTACGACCCGGAAACCCTGGGCAAGAACCCTGAAGGCCGCAAGGTCAAAGGCGTTGTGCACTGGGTGCCGGCTGCGGCCAGCGTCGAGTGCGAAGTGCGTCTGTACGATCGTCTGTTCCGTTCGGCCAACCCTGAGAAGGCCGAAGACAGCGCCAGTTTCCTGGACAACATCAACCCTGACTCGCTGCAGGTACTCACCGGTTGTCGTGCTGAACCCTCGCTGGGCAATGCACAGCCGGAAGACCGTTTCCAGTTCGAGCGCGAAGGCTACTTCGTCGCGGATATCAAGGACTCGAAACCGGGCGCACCGGTATTCAACCGTACCGTGACCCTGCGTGATTCGTGGGGCCAGTGATTCAAGGATTTAACGTGCTTACGATCTACAACACGCTCACCAAGAGCAAAGAAGTTTTCAAGCCGCTCGATGGCAACAAGGTGCGCATGTACGTCTGCGGGATGACCGTGTACGACTACTGCCACCTGGGCCACGGCCGCAGCATGGTCGCGTTCGACCTGGTGACGCGCTGGTTGCGTTTCAGCGGTTACGACCTGACCTACGTGCGCAACATCACCGACATCGACGACAAGATCATCAATCGGGCCAACGAGAACGGCGAGTCGTTCGAAGCGTTGACCGAGCGCATGATCGCGGCGATGCACGAAGATGAAGCGCGCCTGAACATCAAGAAACCGGACATGGAACCGCGTGCCACCGGCCATATTCCTGGCATGCACGCGATGATCCAGACCCTGATCGACAAGGGTTACGCCTACGCCCCGGGCAACGGCGACGTGTACTACCGCGTCGCCAAGTTCATGGGCTACGGCAAGCTGTCGCGCAAGAAGATCGAAGACCTGCGCATCGGCGCGCGCATCGAAGTCGACGAGTCCAAGCAGGACCCGCTGGACTTCGTGCTGTGGAAAGCCGCCAAGCCGGGCGAGCCGAGCTGGGAATCGCCGTGGGGTGCTGGGCGTCCGGGCTGGCACATCGAATGCTCGGTGATGTCGACCTGCTGCCTCGGCGAGACTTTCGACATTCATGGCGGCGGCAGCGACCTTGAGTTCCCGCACCACGAAAACGAAATCGCCCAGAGCGAAGCGGCCACCGGCAAGACCTACGCCAACGCGTGGATGCATTGCGGCATGATCCGTATCAATGGCGAGAAGATGTCCAAGTCCTTGAACAACTTCTTCACCATTCGCGATGTGCTCGACAAGTACCACCCGGAAGTCGTGCGTTACCTATTGGTGTCGAGCCACTACCGCAGCGCCATCAACTACTCGGAAGACAACCTCAAGGACGCCAAGGGCGCACTGGAGCGTTTCTACCACGCGTTGAAAGGCCTGCCGAACGTGGCACCGGCTGGCGGCGAAGCGTTCGTCGAGCGTTTCACCACGGTGATGAACGACGACTTTGGCACGCCGGAAGCTTGCGCGGTGCTGTTCGAGATGGTTCGTGAAATTAACCGTCTGCGTGAAAGCGATCTGAACGCAGCGGCCGGTCTGGCAGCCCGTTTGAAAGAACTGGCCAGCGTGTTGGGTGTGTTGCAGCTTGAAGCCGATGATTTCCTGCAAGCCGGTGCCGAAGGGCGCGTGGATGCAGCTGAAGTCGAAGCGCTGATCGCTGCGCGTCTGGCGGCACGGGCCGGCAAGGACTGGGCCGAATCCGACCGCATCCGCGACCAGCTCACCGCCATGGGCGTGGTGCTGGAAGACGGCAAGGGCGGCACGACCTGGCGTCTGGCTGACTGATTGCTTGATCCG
>NZ_JBSVXD010000297.1:0-4636 GCF_054070755.1 Pseudomonas sp. SDO5591_S426
CTCCTACACGTACACCTGTAGGAGCTGCCGAAGGCTGCGATCTTTCAAAAGCTCAATCGTCAGCGTTCGGATCAAGGTCCGGGAACATCACCTCGGTAAAGCCGAACTTGCTGAAATCGCTGATGCGCGACGGGTATAACCGGCCGATCAGGTGATCGCATTCATGCTGCACCACCCGCGCATGGAATCCCGAGGCGACGCGCACGATCGGTTGCCCCTTTGGATCGAAACCTTCATAGCGAATGTGTTGATAACGCTCAACCGCACCGCGCAGACCGGGCACCGACAGGCAGCCTTCGAAACCTTCTTCCAGCGTCGGGCTCAGCGGTGTGATCAACGGGTTGATCAGGATCGTCTGCGGCACCGCTTCGGCGTCCGGGTAACGTTCGCTGTGCTCGAAACCGAAGATCACCAGTTGCAGGTCCACGCCGATCTGCGGCGCGGCCAGGCCGACACCGCCGACGCTTTCCATGGTCTGGAACATGTCGTCGATCAGTTGCCACAGCTCCGGGCTGTCGAACATTTCGGCCGGCACTGGCGGGGCGATGCGCAGCAGGCGTTCATCGCCCATTTTCAGGATTTCACGAATCATGGTCAGGTTTCGTCAATGGTTGGTTTGGGTTGTGAATGATCACGGCCCAGTCCCGACACGTGGTGTTTTTCCTCATGGACGGGACCCAGCTCGCCGGCAACTTTTTCGCCCGGGTCTTTGCCCTCTCGCGACATGTGCTCGATCACCGCATTCATCTCCGCGCCGAGCAGCAACACGGCGGCGGAAATATAGAAGTACAACAGCAACACGATGATCGCACCGATACTGCCATACATGGCGTTGTAGTTGGCGAACTCCTTGACGTACAACCCGAAGCCCAGCGACGCGATGATCCACACCACCACCGCCAGCACCGAGCCTGGGGTGATGAAGCGAAACTCTTGTTTTACGTCGGGCATGACGTAATAGATCAGCGCCACGGCGACCATCAGCAAGATCACGATCACCGGCCAGCGCGCGATGGTCCAGAGCGTGACGATGAAATACTCAAGGCCGACTTGCGCAGCGATCCAGCTCATGACCTGCGGCCCGAGCACCATCAGCGCAGCGGCGACCAACAGCATGCCGGCGATGCCGACGGTGTAGATGATCGACAGCGGAAAACGCTTCCACGCCGGGCGGCCTTCGACCACATCGTAAGCGGCGTTCATCGCGCTCATCATCAGCCGCACACCAGCGGACGCCGTCCACAGCGCAATCACGATACCCACCGAGAGCAAACCGCCCTTGGACTGCTGGAGCTGGTCGATCACCGGGTTTACCTGTTCCAGTGCCTGGGGCGGCAGCACCAGTTCCGATTGCAGGCGCAGCCACGAGAAGAAGTCCGGCAGGTGCAGGAAGCCGATCAGGGCGATCAGGAACAGGATGAAGGGAAACAGCGAAAACAGCATTTGATAGGCCAGCGCCGAGGCATAGGTCGACATTTCGTCATCGACGAACTCGGTGACCGTGCGCATCATCACACGGTGGATTGGCAGACCTTTCATGTCCGGAAAAATCATTCGCGTCTCCATTCGCCGCAAACAGGATGGGATTGAAATCGTGGCGACTCAGGGGCCGTTTTCATTCATCAAAGTAGCCTACCTGGCGACTTTGAAACAATTTCATCACTCAAGTTCAGGCTGACACAAAAACGGCCATCCGGGGATGGCCGCTTCGTGCTTTTATCAAAGGCCGGATCAAGCCTTGTCGACACCTTTTTTGACGGCATCCTTGGCCTTGCCGACCGCTTGCTGGGCCTCGCCTTTCTTTTCTTGCACCACGCCTTCGGCGCGCATTTTGTCATTACCGGTAGCCTTGCCGACGCCTTGCTTGACGTTGCCGGCGGCTTCGTTGGCCATGCCTTTTACTTTATCGCCAGTGCTGCCCATGGTGATTCTCCTGCGTACATTTCAATGTGAGGAAAAGTGGTTACACAAGGTTGACCGGGAGCGTTTGCGCGGAGTTTCATTTATTTTCAGCACGACATTTCATCGTTCGATGCAGGTTGAGCTTTATGTTTGCCCGGCTACCCTTGAGAATGCGCCACGTATTGGCGCCGTGGCGCTGAAGATCCAATCCCCGCAGGAATGTTATGAAACTCGATAAAAAGCAGGCCATTGCCCGCAGAAACCAGGAACTTGGTGGTGCTGTGCTTGGCGTCAACAACTGCCACTTCACCGAACTGAATCGCAACCGCAATATCTGGTGGTTCGATATTCCGGTGGCGCGTCTGGCCGTTGGTCAGTACGAGTGGATTCACCTGCTGATGCACACCCCGGACACCGACGAACTGCTGCACCTGAAAGTGCCGACGGTGTTCCTGCGCGAGAAGCTCGAAGGCCTGGTAATTCGCAACCAGGGCAAGCGTAAAGCGGCCCTGAGCCTGGAACTGAGCGCCGACAAGGACTCGTATCTACAGGACATGCGTCCGGCGGGCACCAACGTCAACTTCGCGCCGTTCCGTCAATAAAAAGCAAAAGATCGCTGCTTTTGGGAGCTTCTAAAGGAGTGTTGTTGCGCGGTAGGAGCTACCGAAGGCTGCGATCTTTTGATCTTCAACAAAAAGCCCCGCATCTGCGGGGCTTCTTGTTTTACGCGGTGGCTTTCTTCGCGTTGATCTTCTTCAGCTCTTCATCGCGCAGTTCACGACGCAGGATCTTGCCTACGTTGGTGGTCGGCAATGCATCGCGGAACTCCACGGAGCGCGGGACTTTGTAGCCGGTGACGTTGGCGCGCATGTGCTCCATCACCGTTTCCTTGGTCAGGGTCACACCCGGTTTGGCGACGATGAAAATCTTGATCGCCTCGCCCGACTTCTCGTCCGGAACGCCGATGGCCGCGCATTGCAGCACGCCCGGCAGGGTCGCCAGCACGTCTTCGAGCTCGTTCGGGTACACGTTGAAACCGGAGACCAGGATCATGTCCTTCTTGCGATCGACAATGCGCATGTAACCATCCGGCTGGATCAGCGCGATGTCACCGGTCTTCAACCAGCCTTCGCTGTCGAGCATTTCGTCGGTGGCGTCCTGACGCTGCCAGTAGCCCTTCATCACTTGCGGACCTTTCACACACAGCTCGCCGATTTCGCCCATCGGCTGCTCGACACCGGCATCGTTGATGACTTTGCACAGGGTCGATGGCACCGGAATACCGATAGTGCCGATCTGGATGTGCTGGATCGGGTTGACCGTGGCCACCGGGCTGGTTTCGGTCATGCCGTAACCTTCGCAGATGGCGCAACCGGTGACCGCTTTCCAGCGTTCGGCGGCGGCCAGTTGCAGGGCCATGCCGCCGGACAGGGTGACTTTCAGCGCCGAGAAATCCAGCTTGCGGAAGCCTTCGTTGTTGCACAGGGCCACGAACAGGGTGTTGAGGCCGACGAAGCCGCTGAACTTCCACTTCGACAGTTCCTTGACCATCGCCGGCAGGTCGCGCGGGTTGCTGATCAGGATGTTGTGGTTGCCGATCAGCATCATCGCCATGCAATGAAAGGTGAAGGCATAGATGTGGTACAGCGGCAACGGCGTGATCAGCACCTCGCAACCTTCATTGAGGTTGGAGCCCATCAGCGCCTTGCACTGCAACATGTTCGCCACGAGGTTGCGGTGGGTCAGCATCGCGCCCTTGGCCACGCCGGTGGTGCCGCCGGTGTATTGCAGCACCGCCACATCGCTGCTGGCCGGGCTGGCTTCAGCCACTGGCTGGCCATGGCCCTTGCTCAGCACGTCGTTGAACTTGATGGCTTTCGGCAAATGATACGCCGGCACCATCTTCTTCACGTACTTGATGACGCTATTGATCAGCAGGCGCTTGAGCGGCGGCAGCAGGTCGGCGACTTCGGTGACGATCACGTGCTTGACGCCGGTCTTCGGCACCACGGTTTCCGCCAGATGCGCCATGTTGGCCAGGCAAACCAAGGCCTTGGCGCCGGAGTCGTTGAATTGGTGTTCCATTTCCCGCGCGGTGTACAGCGGGTTGGTGTTGACCACGATCAGCCCGGCGCGGATGGCACCGAAGACGGCAACCGGGTACTGCAACACGTTGGGCAATTGCACGGCGATTCGATCGCCCGGCTGCAAATCGGTATGCTGTTGCAGATATGCGGCAAAGGCACCGGACAATTCGTACAGTTCACCGTAGGTGATTGTCTTGCCCAGGTTGCTGAATGCCGGTTTATTGGCGAAGCGTTGGCAGGATTGCTTCAACACTGCCTGAATATTCGGGTACTCGTCTGGATTGATGTCGGCAGCAATTCCAGCTGGGTACTTATCCTTCCAAAAGTCTTCGTTCATGGAAGCCCACTCCTCAGCAACGCGAATTCAGCACCGCATTTGATGCGATTATTATTGGTGTTTGGTCATTGGTGAATCTGGCTGACAGAAGGCCGAGAAGTCACAAAGCGCGCCGAGAGTAGCAGCTTTGCCAAGGGTCGCCTAGAGCCAAAAGCGGCCTCTACAGTCACATTTGTGACTCAAGAATGACAAGCGGTCATTTTAGAGCAAAAAACCTATAAAACTCTGTAGCCCGCAGAAACCGGGGCTTGAAGCAAAAGATCGCAGCCTTCGGCAGCTCCTATGTATGGACTCGCACCCACTGTCTACC
>NZ_JBSVXD010000298.1:0-4577 GCF_054070755.1 Pseudomonas sp. SDO5591_S426
GCTGGCAAGCCAGCTCCCACAGGGTCTGATGTGAACACAAATTGTGTATGCAGCCTCAACCACTGTGGGAGCTGGCTTGCCAGCGATAGCGGCCTGACCGGCGCAAAAAGATTCAAGGCCTGAAGGATATACGCCCACGCACACACCTGAGCAAAACCCTTACACAATTTCACACAGCACCTACAAAGCTTCACCGCTACCCTCGCCGACGCCCGGTAGGATGCTGGGGGTCATTATTGGGGTAATTCATGTCAAAGAATCTGCTTGCCAGGCTCAGCCTTGTGGCACTGGCGTTGACGCTCAGCGCGTGCGACAAGTCCTCGATCGCCGAAGAACAGCCGCCATTGGCCAGCGTTCGCGTCGAAACCATCGAAGCCCGCCCGCTATCGATCAGCAGCGAGTTGAGCGGGCGCATCGCCGCGCCACGCATCGCCGAAGTGCGCGCCCGTGTCGCTGGTGTGGTCTTGCAGCGCACCTTCCGCGAAGGCACTGACGTGAAAAAGGGCGACGTTTTATTCCGCATCGACCCGGCGCCGTTCAAGGCTGACCTCGACAGCGCCGAAGCGTCGCTGCGCAAGGCCGAAGCCAATGCGTTCCAGGCAAAACTGCAAGAGCAGCGCTACGCCCAGTTGATCGATGACAAAGCGATCAGTGCTCAGGACTATGACAACGCCCGGGCCATGGTGCGCCAGACTGCCGCCGATGTTGCCGCCAACAAAGCGGCCGTTGAACGAGCAAAACTCAACCTCGGCTACGCCACCGTCACTGCGCCGATTTCCGGACGTATCGGTCGCGCGCTGGTCACCGAGGGCGCATTGGTCGGGCAGAACGAGACCACGCCACTGGCGCTGATCCAGCAACTGAACCCGATCCACGCCGACCTGACCCAATCGACCCGCGAACTCAACGAACTGCGCCGGGCATTCCGTTCCGGTCAGCTGAAAGAAGTAGGACAAGGCCAGGCCAAAGCCACGCTGATTCAGGACGACGGCAGCCTCTACCCGTTGCCCGGCAAGCTGCTGTTCACCGACCTCACCGTCGATCCGGGCACCGGCCAGATCATTCTGCGCAGCGAATTCCCCAACCCGGACCTCGACCTGCTGCCCGGCAGCTTTGTGCGTGTGCGCCTGGAGCAAGCGGTCAATCAGCAAGGCATCAGCGTGCCGCAACGGGCGATCCAGCGTGACAGCGCCGGCATCGCGCAAGTGCTGCTGCTCGACGCTGAGCAGCGCATCAGTCAGCAACCGGTCGAATTGGGCCCGGTGCAGAACGACCGCTGGGTCGTGACCAGCGGCCTCAAACCCGGCGACCGCATCGTCACCGAAGGCCTGCAACACGCCCGCCCCGGCGAGAAAGTGCAGATCGATGACTCCTCTCTCCCACTTGCCCAGGTTTCTGGCCAGTAAGCAGGACGCTTGTTTATGCCGCAGTTCTTTATCGACCGCCCGGTGTTTGCCTGGGTGGTCGCGCTGTTCATCCTGCTGGCCGGCGCCCTGGCCATTCCGCAGTTGCCGGTGGCGCAGTACCCCGACGTCGCACCGCCGCAAATCGAAATCTACGCCGTGTACCCCGGTGCCTCGGCGCAAACGGTGGACGAAAGCGTGGTCAGCCTGATCGAGGAAGAGCTCAACGGCGCTGATCACCTGCTGTATTTCGAATCGCAAAGCAGCCTCGGCAGCGCCACGATCAAGGCGACTTTTCAGCCGGGCACCGATCCGGAAATGGCTCAGGTCGATGTGCAAAATCGCCTGAAAGTCGTGGAGTCGCGCCTGCCGCAAGCGGTGAACCAACAAGGCTTGCAGGTGGAGAAAGTCTCCGCCGGTTTCCTGCTATTGATCACCCTCACCTCCAGCGACGGCAAGCTCGACGACGTGGCGCTCAGCGACTATCTGGCGCGCAACGTGATGAACGAGATCAAGCGTCTGGACGGTGTCGGCAAGGCGCAGCTGTATGGCGCTGAACGGGCGATGCGCATCTGGATCGACCCGCAGAAGCTGATCGGATTCAACCTCACGCCCGCTGACGTCAACGCCGCCATCGTCGCGCAGAACGCCCAGGTCTCGGCTGGCAGCATCGGCGACTTGCCGAGCCGCACCACTCAGGAAATCACCGCGACCATTCTGGTGAAAGGTCAGCTGTCGACCCCTGAAGAGTTCGCCGACATCGTGCTCAAGGCTAACCCCGACGGCTCCACCGTGCGCATCGGCGATGTGGCGCGGGTCGAAATCGGCAGCCAGGAATATCAGTTTTCCACGCGCCTGAACGGCAAGCCGTCGACCGCCGTCGGCGTGCAACTGTCGCCGGGGGCCAACGCGCTGAACACCGCGACGCTGGTGCGGGCGAAGATGGATGAACTGTCGCGCTACTTCCCGGCGAACGTCGAGTACAAGATTCCATACGACACCTCGCCCTTCGTCAAAGTCTCGATCACCAAAGTGGTCTACACCCTCGGCGAGGCGATGTTGCTGGTGTTCGCAGTGATGTTTCTGTTCCTGCAAAACATCCGCTACACGCTGATCCCGACGCTGGTGGTGCCGGTGGCGCTGATGGGCACTTTCGCGACCATGCTGGCCCTGGGTTTCTCGATCAACGTGCTGACCATGTTCGGCATGGTGCTGGCCATCGGCATTCTGGTGGACGACGCGATTGTGGTGGTGGAGAACGTCGAGCGGATCATGGCCACCGAAGGCCTGTCGCCCAAGGAAGCCACGCGCAAGGCGATGAAGCAGATCACCGGGGCGATCATCGGCATCACTCTGGTGTTGGTGGCGGTGTTCATCCCGATGGCGTTCATGCAAGGTTCGGTCGGAGTGATTTACCGACAGTTTTCGCTATCGATGGCCACCTCGATCCTGTTCTCGGCATTTCTCGCCCTGACCTTGACCCCGGCGCTGTGCGCGACCTTGCTCAAGCCGATTGCCAAGGGCGAGCATCATGAAAAAACCGGATTCTTCGGCTGGTTCAACCGTCGCTTCGAGCAACTGACCGAGCGCTATCAGGGCTGGGTCGCCTACGCGCTCAAGCGTACTGGCCGTTATCTGCTGATCTACGGCGTGCTGCTGGTTGGCTTGGGGCTGTGCTTCGCACGCCTGCCCTCCTCGTTTTTGCCGACGGAAGATCAGGGCTACACCATCACCGACATTCAGTTGCCGCCGGGCGCGACCAAAAATCGTACGGTGCAAGTGGCCGAGTTGATCGAGGCGCACAACGCCGGCGAACCGGGTGTCGGTGACAGCGTGGTGATTCTCGGCTTCAGCTTCTCCGGTAGCGGGCAGAACGCTGCGTTGGCGTTCAGCACGCTCACGGACTGGTCGCAACGTGGCAGCGACGATTCGGCGAGTTCGATTGCCGACCGCGCCAACATCGCCTTGAGTCAGATCAAGGACGCCATGGCCTTCGCCGTGCTTCCGCCACCAGTGGATGGCCTCGGCACGTCCAGCGGTTTCGAGTTCCGCTTGCAGGACCGTGGCGGTCTCGGCCATGCCACGTTGATGCAGGCGCGCACCGAGTTGCTGGCGGCCGCCGAGAAGAGCCCGATCCTGATGAATGTGCGTGAAAGTGCCTTGGCCGAAGCGCCACAGGTGCAGTTGATCGTCGACCGCAAACAGGCCAATGCCTTGGGCGTGTCCTTTGCCGACATCGGCAGCGTGCTGTCCACCGCCGTCGGCTCGGCCTACATCAACGACTTCCCCAATCAGGGACGGATGCAGCGGGTTGTGGTGCAGGCTGAGGGCGATCAGCGCAGTCAGGTTGATGATCTGCTGAAAATGCACGTACGCAATAACAACGGGAAAATGGTGCCGCTATCAGCGTTCGTCCAGGCCAAATGGATTCAAGGCCCGGCGCAACTGACTCGCTACAACGGCTATCCGGCGATCAGCATTTCCGGCGAACCGACACCCGGTCACAGCACCGGTGAAGCTATGGCCGAGATCGAACGACTGGTGGCGTTGGGCCCGGCGGGACTGGGCCAGGAATGGACCGGCCTGTCGTTGCAGGAACGCTTGTCTGGCAGTCAGGCGCCGATCCTGCTCGGGTTGTCGTTGCTGATCGTGTTCCTGTGCCTGGCGGCGCTTTACGAGAGTTGGTCGATCCCGACCTCGGTGTTGCTGGTGGTGCCGCTGGGCGTGCTCGGCGCGGTGCTGGCGGTCACGATGCGCGGGATGCCCAACGATGTGTTCTTCAAAGTCGGACTGATCACCATCATCGGCTTGTCGGCGAAAAACGCGATCCTGATCATCGAGTTCGCCAAGAGCCTGTACGACGAAGGCCACGACCTGCTCGACGCCACCCTGCAAGCTGCGCGCCTGCGGTTGCGACCGATTGTCATGACCTCGCTGGCGTTCATCCTCGGCGTGGTGCCGCTGGCGATTGCCACCGGGGCCAGTTCGGCGAGCCAGCAGGCCATTGGCACCGGGGTGATTGGCGGGATGATCACGGCGACGTTGGCGGTGGTGTTTGTGCCGGTGTTTTTTGTGGTGGTGATGAAGCTTGTCAGCAAGCGCCATAAACCACACTAACCAACACCACATAACCCTGTGGGAGCGGGCTTGCCCGCGATGAGGCCATAACGTTCA
>NZ_JBSVXD010000299.1:0-4419 GCF_054070755.1 Pseudomonas sp. SDO5591_S426
TTTTTAGATCAAGATCAAAAGATCGCAGCCTGCGGCAGCTCCTACAGAGGGCGGCGACAGCGTGCGCTCTCAGCTATCATGCCGGCATCATTGATACGCGAGATTGTCATGCGCCGTTTGCTCTGCCTGCTGTTTCTGGTCCTCGCCCTGCCGGCCTCCGCCACCGGTTTGCTGGAGAGTCGCCCCAGTTCCACCTTGGGCTCGATCAACAACAGCGCCGACTTCCTGCCGGTGCGCGAAGCGTTTCAGCTGAGCCTGGTAGAAAGCACGCCGCAATCGATCAAACTGCGCTTCGTCGCCACCGAGGGTTATTACCTCTATCGCCATCGCTTTCAGTTTCGCGCAGAACCAGCCGATGTCGTGCTTGGCGCGGCGCAATTGCCCGATGGGCAAAAAAAGCACGATGAGTACTTCGGCGATGTCGAGGTCTACCACGGCATTCTCGATGTGGAACTGCCGCGCACCGATCAGCGCGCCTTCACCCTGGCCGTGACTTATCAGGGCTGCGCCGACAAAGGTCTGTGTTATCCGCCGGAAACCGAGCGCCTGAGCATCGACGGCAGCGGCAGTCCTGCAACGACTCATGACTGGAGCTGGCGCGAACTGGCGCTGTTCTTCCTCGCCGGCCTCGGCCTGACCTTTACCCCGTGCGTGCTGCCGATGCTGCCGATCCTTTCCGGCGTGGTTTTGCGTGGTCAGGTCGGTGGCTGGCGCGGTTTCAACCTGTCGCTCGCCTATGTGCTGCCAATGGCAATCTGCTTCGCCTTGCTTGGCGCTTTGATGGGGATGTTCGGCGCGCAGCTGAATCTTCAGGCGCGGCTGCAATCGGCCTGGGTACTGGTGCCGTTCGCTATGTTTTTTGCCGTGTTCGCTTTGGCGATGTTCGGCGTGTTCGAACTCAAGTTGCCGCAAGCCATCAGCACTCGACTGGACCGCATTGCCGGACGCACCGAGGGTGGCTCGCTGTGGGGCGCGGCGGTGCTGGGCGTGGTTTCCAGCCTGTTGGTTTCGCCCTGCGTTTCGGCACCATTGGCCGGCGCGTTGCTGTACATCAGCGCCAGCGGCGATGCCTTGGGCGGCGGTTTGAAACTGTTCATGCTCGGCCTGGGCATGGGCGCGCCGTTGTTGTTGGTAGCGACCGGCGGCGCGGCGTGGCTGCCGAAAAGCGGACCGTGGCTGGTCTACGTGAAAAACGCGATTGGCGTGTTGCTGCTGGGGCTGGCGATCGGCTTGCTAAGCCGGGTGTTGCCGGGCCAGGTCACCTTACTGTTGATCGGTTTGCTGGCCGCTGGCGTCGGTTTGTTCATGGGCGCGCTGGAGTTCGTCTACAAACCGCCGAGAAAACGCCTGGGCCAACTGTTCGGAATATTCCTGCTGTTTTATGCGCTGGCCTGTTGGTATGGCGGGTTCAGCGGGCAGAGCGACCCGTTCAATCCGATCGGCCAGTCGCGCACAGTCGTCAGTGCCGAAGCCGCGCTCGAGACCAGCACCTGGCAAACCGTCAGTGATCCGGCAGACCTCGACCGTGTGCTCGCCGAGGCCAGCTCGTCCGGCACACCGCTGCTGCTGGACTGGTACGCCGACTGGTGCATCAGCTGCAAAGTCATCGAGCACGAAGTGCTGAATGACACTACCGTTGTCGAACGCCTCAGGGGCTATCGTCTGGTTCGCTTCGACATCACCGAGAGCAACGCCGAACAACGCGCATTGCTTGACCGCTACAAACTGTTCGGCCCTCCAGCGCTGATGTTTTTCGGCAAGGACGGCGTCGAACGTGCCGATGTGCGGGTGATCGGCGAGATCAATGCGGCGGACTTCGCCGAACGTGTTGCCAAAGCAAATGACCGGATTTAATCACTCGGTCATATATTTCGCGCAAACATCGGCCATCGTGCTGGCTATTGCATAGAACTGGACAGTCACAAAGGCTTTGCGGCATAGTCGCCGGGTTCTGACAATTGCACACGGATAACAAAGGAACAGCCGATGGCGACGCTACTCGTCCTGCACGGACCCAACCTGAACTTGCTCGGCACCCGCGAACCGGGCACCTACGGCGCCACGACACTGGCGCAGATCAACCAGGACCTGGAACGCCGCGCCCGTGAAGGCGGCCACCATTTGCTGCACCTGCAAAGCAACGCCGAGTACGAATTGATCGACCGAATCCACGCCGCTCGCAGCGAAGGCGTTGACTTCATTTTGATCAACCCAGCAGCTTTTACACATACAAGTGTCGCATTACGTGACGCGCTGCTGGCGGTGAGCATCCCATTCATCGAAGTGCATTTGTCCAACGTGCACAAACGCGAACCTTTCCGCCATCACTCTTACTTCTCCGACGTAGCGGTGGGAGTGATCTGCGGCCTTGGCGCCAGCGGTTACCGACTGGCCCTGGAGGCCGCGCTAGAACAGCTTGAAACACAGGCAACGACTTGAACTACAAGCGTTAAACGCCCCTGACCGACCCTTGGGAGTTGATGATTCATGGATATCCGTAAAGTTAAGAAACTGATCGAATTGCTGGAAGAGTCCGGCATCGACGAGCTCGAGATCAAGGAAGGCGAAGAGTCCGTACGCATCAGCCGTCATAGCAAGACCCCGGCTCAGCAGTACTACGCACCGGCTCCAATGCCTGCTCCGGCTGCCGCGCCTGTCGCTGCCGCCGCTCCGGCTGCCGCTGCACCAGCCGCTCCTGCTGCGCCAGTGTTGAACGGCACCGTTGCCCGTTCGCCGATGGTCGGTACGTTCTATCGCAAATCTTCGCCAACCTCGCCGTCCTTCGTTGAAGTCGGCCAGACCGTGAAGAAAGGCGACACCCTGTGCATCGTTGAAGCCATGAAGATGATGAACCACATCGAAGCTGAAACCAGCGGTGTGATCGAATCCATCCTCGTTGAAGACGGCCAGCCGGTTGAGTACGACCAACCGCTGTTCACCATCGTTTGAACCGCGGAGAGCCTTTGATGACTGCGAAGTTGGAAAAAGTTCTGATCGCCAACCGCGGTGAGATCGCCCTGCGGATCCTGCGCGCTTGCAAAGAGATGGGCATCAAGACCGTCGCCGTTTACTCCAAGGCTGACAAGGAACTGATGCACCTGGGTCTGGCAGACGAGTCCGTCTGCATCGGCCCGGCATCGGCCGCCCACTCCTACCTGCACATTCCGGCAATCATCGCCGCAGCCGAAGTGACTGGCGCCACCGCCATTCACCCAGGCTACGGTTTCCTTGCGGAAAACGCCGACTTCGCCGAGCAGGTCGAGAACTCCGGCTTCGCCTTCATCGGTCCGAAAGCTGAAACCATCCGCCTGATGGGCGACAAGGTTTCGGCCAAGCACGCGATGATCGCCGCTGGCGTACCGACTGTTCCGGGTTCTGACGGCCCGCTGCCGGAAGACGAAGAAACCGCTCTGCGCATTGGTCGTGAAGTCGGTTATCCGGTGATCATCAAAGCCGCTGGCGGCGGTGGTGGTCGCGGCATGCGCGTTGTGCATAAAGAAGAAGACCTGATCTCCTTTGCCAAACTGACCCGCACCGAAGCAGGCGCGGCGTTCGGCAACCCGATGGTCTATCTGGAAAAATTCCTGACCAACCCACGTCACGTGGAAGTCCAGGTTCTTTCCGACGGCCAGGGCCACGCCATCCATCTGGGCGACCGCGACTGCTCGCTGCAACGCCGCCACCAGAAAGTTCTCGAAGAAGCGCCGGCACCGGGCATCGACGAGAAGGCTCGCCAGGAAGTCTTCGCCCGCTGCGTCAAGGCGTGCATCGACATCGGTTACCGTGGCGCAGGTACTTTCGAGTTCCTGTACGAAAACGGTCGCTTCTACTTCATCGAGATGAACACTCGTGTCCAGGTAGAGCACCCGGTTTCGGAAATGGTCACCGGTATCGACATCGTCAAGGAGATGCTCAGCATCGCCGCCGGCAACAAGCTGTCGTTCACCCAGGATGACGTGGTCATCCGCGGTCACGCGCTGGAATGCCGGATCAACGCCGAAGACCCGAAAACCTTCATGCCGAGCCCAGGCACGGTCAAGCACTTCCACGCTCCAGGCGGCAACGGCGTTCGCGTCGATTCGCACCTGTACAGTGGTTATGCCGTTCCGCCGAACTACGATTCGTTGATTGGCAAGCTGATCACTTACGGGGCAACCCGTGACGAAGCCATGGCGCGCATGCGCAATGCGCTGGACGAGATCGTGGTTGACGGGATCAAGACCAACATCCCGCTGCACCGAGACCTGACCCGCGACGAAGGCTTCTGCAAAGGGGGCGTGAACATTCACTACCTCGAGCACAAGCTGGCTGCCGAGAAGCACTAAGCTTCGACCCGATCAACAAAGCCGCCTTCGGGCGGCTTTATTGTTTAAAATCAAAAGATCGCAGCCTGCGGCAGCTCCCACATTTGGAATGCGC
>NZ_JBSVXD010000300.1:0-4339 GCF_054070755.1 Pseudomonas sp. SDO5591_S426
TACCGGCCTGTCACGCCGGGGGTCGCGGGTTCGAGTCCCGTCCGCTGCGCCATATCTGCACTGAGGCCTACTGAACGCCTCGGAGCTACGAAGAAAGCCACTGGTTTACTTCGAGTCGATAGCAAAGACCCTGGTCGAAAGACCGGGGTTTTTTGTGTCTGAAATTTGGCTTTTTTCTACTCTTTCGCTCTTACCGCCCAATCTTTCTGCACGTGCTGTGCATAAAGCGCTTGGTTCGTTGCTGTAACATTAATTAGAATCACTCTCATTTACGACTCCTGGCACAGGGCTTCTTGAGATGAGTGATGCAGCGATGCCGAAGGAGCAAACCCTTCACGACCTGTACCGCGATCACCGTGGCTGGCTTGAGAGCTGGTTAAGGCGGCGCATGGGCAATGCCTGCGATGCGGCGGATCTCAGTCAGGATACGTTTTTGCGTTTGCTCGCCAGCTCCCAGCGGATCGCAGATCTGCATGAGCCCCGCGCCTACCTGCTGACAGTGGGCAAACGCCTGCTGAGCAACTTCTATCAGCGCCGCAGTCTCGAGCAGGCCTACCTGAATGCCTTGGCATCTCTGCCGGAAGACTGTGTGCCGTCCCCTGAGCAGCGCTGGTTACTACTGGAAACCCTGCAAGCCCTGGACGAATTGCTCGATGGATTGCCGCGAGCAGTGCGACGAGCATTTGTCTGGAGTCAGCTCGAAGGCCTGACCTACCAGCAAATTGCCGAACGATTGAAGGTTTCGGAGCGCACGATCAAACGCTACATGGCGCAAGCCTACGAGCATTGCCTGTTGGTGGAACTGTGAACAGCGCCGCGCCCGATGCCCGTCAGGTGGTGCGAGCGGCCGCGCAATGGCTGGCTTTGCTCGAATCCGGTGGTGCCACCGAGCAGGATCGCGCGAACTTGCAGCGCTGGCGCGATACGTCGCCCAGCCATGAGCAAGCCTGGAAGAAGGCGCAAGCCTTGCGTCAGCGCTTTTCCGACCTGCCTTCAGCGTTGGCCCTGAGCAGCCTCGACCGTCCCGATCCTGGACGTCGCGTGGTGCTCAAACGCGCATTGGGCGCCGTAGCGTTGGTGCCCGCAGCCTGGCTGATCAGCCGGCAATTGCCTATGGACGTCTGGCGCGCCGATCTACACACCGCCACTGGCGAGCGCAAACAAGTGCATCTCGCGGATGGCAGCTCCCTGCAACTGAATACCGCCAGCGCCGTCGATGTGGATTTGCCGAATCGCCGGTTGAAGCTGGTTGAGGGCGAAATGTCGCTGAAGGTGTCGGGTGTCTCGCCATTGACTATCCAGACCCGCTTCGGTCAAGTGATCGTCAGCCAAAGCGAAGTCTGCGTGCGCCAGGACAATCGCGGTTGTCGAGTCTCGGTGTTCAACGGCGCCGTGCAGTTGCAACCGTTGCAGGGCTCAACACTGACGCTGCGCGCGGGTCAGCAGGTGAATCTTCAAGCCGCAGGCGCCGGTGCGGTGCAAGCCTTTGATGTGCTGCAACCCGGTTGGCGTGAAGGTGTGCTGATGGCGAACAACCAGCCGCTGGGGGATTTCCTGCGTGTACTCGATACCTATCGACCGGGTGTTTTGCGTTGGGAGCCGGAACTCGAAGCGCTGCGGGTCACCGGAAGTTTTCGCCTCGATGACACCGATCGCATTCTCGCGTTGCTGGCAGTCAGCCTGCCGTTGGAGGTGCAAACGCGCACCCGTTACTGGGTGACGTTACTGCCGCGCAAAAAAGTTGTCTGAAGCGTGTCCCCTTTTTTCCACTCGCTTGTCATTCAAGGCAACTGAACGCACAAGAGAGCTTTTTCAATGCCCGCAGTAAAGCCTTGCTGTCCGCGCCCGGCGTCGTCCGGTCTGCGCCCGTTGTTGCGCCTGAGCCTGTTGCTGAGCTTGAGCGCCAGCCCGTTTTTCATCACCAACGGCTGGGCCGAAGACGCCGCCCGCCGCAGCTTCCAGGTGCCCGCCGGCAGCCTGAGCGATGCGTTGACACGGTTCGCGGGTTTGGCCGGGGTCAATCTGTCGGTCGATCCGGCGCTGGTCAGCGGTCGCAGCAGTGCCGGTTTGTCCGGTGACTACGGAGTGGAAGAGGGCTTTGCTCGCCTGCTACAAAATTCCGGACTGCAATTGCAGCCGGTGGGCGAGCAGGCGTACATCCTGATTCCGGCACCAAGTGGCGCCAGCCTGCAATTGGGCGCGACTTCGATTCTCGGTGCCGTTGATACCGAACATGGCGATCCGTATGCCGGTGGACAGGTTGCGCGTCGCGGATCGCAAGGCTTGCTAGGCTCGCAAGACTTCATGGAAACGCCGTTCAGCATGACCACCTACACCAGCGAAACGGTGAAAAACCAGCAGGCCCGCACCTTGGGCGACCTGGTCGCCAGCGACCCTTCGGTTCGCGCCACCAACCCGGCGGGCGGGCGTTACGAGCAATTCACCATTCGCGGGCTCAGCCTGTTCAATAGCGATGTTTCCTACAACGGTCTGTACGGCATCCTGCCGACCTATACGATCGACATGGAGATGGCCGACCGCGTCGACATCCTCAAAGGTCCGAGCCAGCTCATCAACGGCATCTCGCCGCGAGGCAGCGTGGGTGGCGGGATCAACGTGGTACCCAAGCGTGCGACCGACCAGCCCATCACCTCGTTCACCGGTAGTTACGCGTCCAACAATCAGGTCGGCGGTGCCGTGGATGTCGGTCGGCGTTTTGGTGAGGGCGACATGTTCGGCGTTCGTTTCAATGGCGTGAAGCAGTCCGGCGACACCGACTGGGATCACCAGAGTGTCGATCGTGAAATGGCCGTGCTGGGCCTGGATTTTCGCGGTGAGCGCCTGCGCCTCTCGACCGACATCGGCCACACCGAGCGCGATACCGATGCGCCGCAGGAGCGCGTGCAGATTGGCGCCAACGCGAAAGTGCCGAATGCCAACGATGTCCGCGACAACTATGCGCAGCCTTGGAGCCAGGCACGGACCACGGACACCTTCGGCACGCTGAACGGAGAGTTCGATGTCAGTGATTCGGTCATGTTGTACGGCGGAGTGGGCGCGCGCAAAAGTAATCATGATTTTCTTCGGCATGCCGTTTCCGTCACCAATGATGCTGGCGATTTCAGCGTTCTGCCGCGTGATTTCACCCGCGACGAAAATGTCCGCACGGCCACGGCGGGCGTGCGCAACTGGTTCCATACCGGTCCGGTGAGCCATCAGGTCAACCTGGCGGCCAGCTACTTCTACATGGACTTCGAAAATGGTGGCTCCCGTTATGCCGCGGCCCCCAGCAACCTCTACAACCCTCGGGAAACGCCTACACCCGTCCGCCCGACGCGTTTCGATCCAGAGGTCTACACCGAGAACCGCTTCAGCAGCGTGGCGTTGTCCGACACGCTGGGCTTCTTCGATGACCGCTTGCTGCTGACCCTCGGCGGCCGCTGGCAGCGGGTGAAGGTCGACGATTGGTCGGATGACGTCAAAGGCGACACCGCCTACGACGAGGAAAAATTCTCGCCATCGGGCGGCATTCTGTTCAAGGCGACCGACAAGTTGTCGCTGTACGCCAACTACATGGAAGGCCTGAGCCAGGGCAAGATCGCACCGTCGACCTCGGTGAACGAGGACGAGATTTTTCCTCCATTCATCAGTCGTCAGGTCGAGGTCGGTGCCAAGTACGACGCGGGTGCGTTCGCCCTAACCGCCGCGGTTTTCCGAATTAAGCAGCCGGCCTACGAGACCAACGCCACGACGCGGGTCTTCGGCCCGAACGGCAAACGGCAGAATGATGGTGTGGAGTTGAGCGTGTTCGGCGAGCCACTCAAGGGTTTCCGCCTGCTCGGCGGTGTGATGTACATCGACAGCGAATTGAACGACACCACCAACGGCACTTTCGACGGCAACCGGGCGCCGGCCACGCCGAAGTACAACGTCAATCTGGGCGCCGAGTGGGATGTGCCGAGTGTGCAAGGCTTGACCCTGACCAGTCGTGGCATCTATTCCAGTTCGCAGTATCTGGATCAGTCCAACAACAAGGAAATCGATTCGTGGGAGCGGTTCGACGTGGGCGCGCGGTATGCGTTCAGGGTCGACGAAAAGACCATCACCGTGCGGGCGAATGTCGAGAACGTGGCGGACAAGCGCTACTGGAGTTCGGCGGGGGCTTCGGATGACAGCGAGCCTGGGTTGACGCTGGCGACGCCGGGGACTTATTTGCTGTCGGCGACTGTGGATTTTTGATGGCATTGAGTTGAACTGGTCTGACGCCATCGCGGGCAAGCCCGCTCCCACAGTGATTTGAGTGATGCCGAAAAATGCGGATACACCACAAAAACCTGTG
>NZ_JBSVXD010000301.1:0-4297 GCF_054070755.1 Pseudomonas sp. SDO5591_S426
TGTCGGTCATAAGTCTCTGTAGGAGCTGCCGCAGGCTGCGATCATTTGATCTTAGATGTTGGCGAGTTTCTGCCAGACCTTCGGCTTGAAGAACAGGGTCTCGCCCTTGGCCAAACCGATCAGGCTGTCGTGATCCTTCACCACTTCGGCCTCGATCAAATCTGTCTGGCCTTCAACCTTCAGCGTCACCCGCGTCGTCGCGCCCAGCGGACGAATGTCGCGCACTTCCGCCGCATGGTGATCGTCGAGTTCGTGGCGCGACAACGACACCTCATGCGGACGGAACAGCACGTGGTTGTCCTCGCCCAGATGCAGACGGTTCGAGTCACCAAGGAAGTGATAAACGAAATCGCTGGCCGGGTTTTCGTAGACGTCACCCGGTGAACCGATCTGCTCGATCACACCCTTGTTCATCACCACGATGCGGTCGGCGACTTCCATCGCTTCTTCCTGGTCGTGGGTCACGAACACCGAAGTCAGGTTGATGTCTTCGTGCAGGCGCGCCAACCAGCGGCGCAGTTCCTTGCGAACCTTGGCGTCGAGGGCGCCGAAGGGTTCATCGAGCAGCAGCACTTTCGGCTCCACCGCCAAGGCGCGGGCCAATGCGATCCGCTGACGCTGACCACCGGAGAGTTGTTCCGGGTAACGATCCGACAACCAATCCAGCTGCACCATGTTCAGCAGTTCGTGGACTTTTTCTGCGATCCGGCTTTCGCTCGGGCGCTGATTTTTCGGTTTCATCCGCAGGCCGAACGCGACGTTGTCGAACACCGTCATGTGGCGGAACAAGGCGTAGTGCTGGAACACGAAACCGACGTTGCGATCACGCACGTCGTGGCCGGAAACGTCTTCACCGTGGAACACGATGTTGCCCTGATCCGGGGTTTCCAGACCGGCGATGATCCGCAGGAGCGTGGTCTTGCCGCAACCCGACGGACCGAGCAGCGCGACGAGTTCACCGCTCTGGATGTCCAGGCTGATGTTGTCCAGCGCCTTGAACGCATTGAAATTCTTGCTGACGTTACGCACTTCGATCGACATGAATTATTCCTCCGCGGCGCTGGCGCGCAGGCGGTTAATACGGTTTTCGCTCCACTGCTTAAGCAGCAGGATGAAGAGCGCCATGATCAGCAACAGGCTCGCTACCGCGAACGCGGCCACGTGGTTGTATTCGTTGTAGAGGATCTCGACGTGCAGCGGCAGAGTGTTGGTCACCCCGCGAATGTGCCCGGAAACCACCGATACCGCACCGAACTCACCCATGGCCCGCGCGGTACACAGCACCACGCCGTAGATCAGGCCCCATTTGATGTTGGGTACGGTGACGTGCCAGAACATCTGCCAGCCGTTGGCACCCAGCAGGCGCGCGGCCTCTTCTTCCTGTGTGCCTTGTTCCTGCATCAGCGGGATCAGCTCACGGGCCACGAACGGCACGGTGACGAAAATCGTCGCCAACACAATCCCTGGCAGCGCGAAGACGATCTGGATGTCGTGATCCTGCAACCACGGCCCGAACAGGCCTTGGGCGCCGAACATCAGCACGTAGACCAGACCGGCGATCACCGGTGATACCGAGAACGGCAGGTCGATGAGCGTCACCAGCATGCTCTTGCCGCGAAACGAGTACTTGCTCACGCACCACGCGGCGCTGACGCCGAACACCAGGTTCAACGGCACCGAAATCAGCACGGCGATCACCGTGAGTTTCAGCGCCGACAATGCGTCGGGCTCGAAGATCGCGGTGAAGAATGCACCAAGGCCCAGCTTCAAGCCCTGGGACACCACGATGAACAGCGGCAACAACAGGAACAGCGCAAAAATCAGCCAGCCAAGGCCGATCAGGATTCGCCGCGAAGTCGCACTGCCACGGCGGGCAGCGTTGGCCGAAGAGGCGGCAGCAATTGACGATTGGGACATGGGTGCGCCTCCTTATGGGGTTTCGATGCGGCGCTGCAGCAAGTTGATCAGCAGCAGCAAAATGAAAGAAACCACCAGCATCAGTACACCAATGGAGGTAGCGCCGGTGTAATCGTACTGGTCGAGCTTGACCATGATCAGCAGCGGCAGGATCTCGGTTTTCATCGGCATGTTGCCGGCGATGAAAATCACCGAACCGTACTCGCCGACCCCGCGGGCAAAGGCCAGGGCAAAACCGGTCAACCAGGCCGGCAACAGCGCCGGCACCAGGATATGGCGGAAAACCTGCAATGGTTTTGCACCGAGGCACGCCGCCGCTTCCTCCACTTCACGAGGAATATCGGCCAATACCGGCTGTACGGTACGTACTACGAATGGAAGTGTCACAAAAGTCAGGGCAAGGGTGATGCCCAGAGGGGTATAGGCGATCTTGAAACCCAGATCCGCTGCAAACTGACCCACCAGACCGGTAGGGGTATACAACGCTGTCAGCGCAATACCGGCCACCGCCGTGGGCAATGCGAACGGCAGGTCGATCATGGCGTCGATGATTTTGCGTCCAGGGAAGGTATAGCGCACCAGCACCCAGGCCAGCAGCGTGCCGATGATGCCGTTGATGATCGCGGCATAGAGCGCAGTGCCGAAGCTCAGCTTTAACGCCGCCAGCACTCGTGGTGCCGAAATGATTGCCCAGAACTGATCCCAGGTGAGTTGAGCGGCATGCACGAACATCGCCGCCAGTGGTATGAGCACAATCAGGCTGAGGTACACCAAGGTGTAGCCCAGCGTCAGCCCGAAGCCGGGTATGACGGGGGAGATACGACGCGACATAAAAGTCCTTGGTTGAGAACGCACAAAGCCCCGAAAGTAAATCCGGGGCTCGTTAGTGGCTATTTAAGATTACTGTGCCTGATAGATCTGGTCGAATACGCCGCCGTCATTGAAGAATTTCGGCTGCGCGGTTTTCCAGCCGCCGAAGTCCTTGTCGATGGTCACCAGCTCCAGTTTCGGGAACTGCTGGGCGTACTTGGAGGCCACGTCCTTATCCCGTGGACGATAGAAGTTTTTCGCCGCAATTTCCTGGCCGGCCGGGCTGTACAGGTGCTTGAGGTACGCTTCAGCGATCTGCTCGTTACCCTTTTTCTCGGCGTTTTTGTCGACTACGGCTACCGGAGGCTCGGCAAGGATCGACAGCGAAGGCACCACGATTTCGAATTTGTCGGCACCACCGTCTTCTTTCAGCGCCAGGAAGGCTTCGTTTTCCCAGGCCAGCAACACGTCACCCTGACCGTTGTTGACGAAGGTGATGGTCGAACCGCGAGCACCGGTGTCCAGCACAGGCACGTGCTTGAACAGGGTTTGTACATATTCCTTGGCCTTGGCTTCGTCACCACCGTTGGCTTTCAGGCCATAGGCCCACGCCGCGAGGAAGTTCCAGCGGGCGCCGCCGGAGGTTTTCGGGTTCGGCGTGATCACCGATACGTCATTCTTGACCAGATCGCCCCAGTCCTTGATGCCTTTCGGGTTGCCCTTGCGTACCAGGAACACGATGGTCGAGGTGTAAGGCGTGCTCGCTTCCGGCAGACGCTTCTGCCAGTCCGCCGGCAGGGTCTTGCCGAGCTTGGCGATTTCGTCGATGTCACCCGCCAGGGCCAGGGTCACCACGTCAGCACGCAGACCGTCGATCACCGCTCGGCCCTGCTTGCCCGAACCACCGTGGGACTGCTGGATTTTCACGGTGTCGCCAGCGTGGTCTTTCTGCCAGAACTTGACGAACTCGGCGTTGTAATCCTGGTACAGCTCACGAGTCGGGTCGTACGAGACGTTGAGCAGCTCATAATCCTTGGCAACCGCGGAACCAGCAAAAAGGGCGCTGGCCAAGGCGGCCAAAGCGAAGTGACGAATCGACGACATGGTGAAAGCTCCTGGAATTCTAATTGTGTTGGCTAGTTCTTATGGATTTCTGGAATCGCGGTGCCGGTTCAAAGATTGCGTCAGCTCGGTTTATTACCCGGCTGCTGCAAACGGAATTTTTCCTTGCGTTCGATCTGCACCACCTGAGCGTTGTGCACGGTGATTTCCACCGCGCCGAACCGCAGATCGCGCAGGGCGCTCTGGATTTCACGCAAGATGGTTGCTTCGTCCTGGCCGTCAACGCTACGTAGAGATGCGCTCATGGTGCTGCTCCTTCGACTGTGTGGTTGCCTGGCAGTGGCGGCACTGCTTGCGGCGTGGAACCAATAGTAGAGAGGCGCAGATATTCTTAAAAAGACTATTTAAGAATGTTTATATAACCAAAGGAGATTATTTGGTGGGACAAGGGTTTGCGCAGTGCTATTGGCCCCAAGATCAAAAGATCGCAGCCTTCGGCAGCTCCTAC
>NZ_JBSVXD010000302.1:0-4171 GCF_054070755.1 Pseudomonas sp. SDO5591_S426
GTTCACACCCTTTGAACATGACATAGCAACCTGTGGGAGCGGGCTTGCCCGCGATAGCGTCGGATCATTCACCGCATTACTCGTCACGGTTCTCATCTGCCTGTTCAGCACAACCGTCATAGCCGCCGAACCCGAATTGCGCGTCCAAGCCACCCTGCAACCCAACAAACCAGCCATGGTCGGCAGCCTCATCGAACTGCAGCTCGAAGTCCTCACCGACACTTGGTTCACCAGCGCCCCCACCCTGCCCGACCTTAAGTTGAACGGCGCACTGGTCATGCCGCCCGACGGCCACGCCGAACACGTCAATCAGACCCTCGATGGCAAATCCTTCAGTGGCATGCGCTACAGCTACCTGATCACCCCGAATCTGGCACAGGGATTCGACATCCCGGCGCTGACGGTACGCGCCACTCCCGGTCAGGCCACCACCGAGCTTAGCGCCCAGAGCCAGCCCTTGCATTTCACCGCGACACAACCCCCAGGGTTCCGGGTCGGTGAGCCGGTGCTGGTGGCTCAAGGGCTGCGATTCACGCAAAAAACCATCCATTCGGCCACGCCGTTGAAGGTCGGCGACAGCATCACCCGTGAACTGACGCTCCAGGCAGATGGCGCCCTGGCCATGTCATTGCCGACGCCACCGCTGGGTGATGTCCGAGGCCTGAGTCGTTACGCGAAATCCCCGCAGATCAGCAATCTGGATGACGGCCGCGGCCACTTCAACGGCGGGCAGCGCATCGACACCGCGACTTACCGGGTCGACACCGAAGGTCATTACACACTCCCGCCGATCGAGGTGAAATGGTGGGATGCCAGCACCGGGCAAACCCGTACCGCGCAAGTGCCTGAGATCGATTTCGACGCAGCGGCCAACAGTGCCTACAAACCGGTGTTCTCGATCACCGAAGACCTGAAAAAACTCGGCCGGCAAAACAGCCTGCATCTTTCCGGTTATGGCTTGGGGCTGTTCGTGCTGCTGTTGGCCATCGCCGGGCTCTACTGGTTTGCCCGCCCGCTGTGGCAGCGCACCCGCTCTCGCTGGCAGGCCCGACGTCGTGCACGGCACGCGGCCTGGCTGGAGTCCAGCGACTTCGCCTGGCGCCAGATCCCGGCACAACTCGACGGCAATCCGCCGCAGTTGAGCGCCTTGTACCTGTGGACCCGCCGCAGCCGCAAAGGCCTGAAGCTCACCGGTCTGGGCCCTCGTCTACAGGCACTGTTACGGGCCTGTTACGGCCGCGAGCCGACCAAAGATCAGGCAATGCACCAACTCAAGGAATCCTTGACTACGCTGCATAGTCAGGCTGAACACAACAAAGAATCAGTCGCTCCCGCACTGCGACCACTCAACCCCGTTCACGAGAAGGAATTTCGATGATGAACCCGATATCGCTACGCCAACTTCACGGGTTTAAGTTTCTACTGACACTCGCCCTGAGCCTGCCCTTGCTGGTTCAGGCCGCCGAGCCACTGCCGTCCTGGAACGACGGCCCGTCAAAAAAGAACATCATCGAGTTCGTCCAGGCCGTGACCGATCAAAGCAGCAAGGACTTCGTCAAACCCGAAGACCGCATCGCCGTGTTCGACAATGACGGCACCCTGTGGAGCGAGCAACCGATGTACTTCGAGTTTCTGTTCGCCCTCGAAGAGGTCAAGCGCACCGCGCCGCAACACCCGGAATGGAAAACAACCCAACCGTTCAAGGCAGTACTGGAAAACGATCACCAGGCCCTCGCAGCCACCGGCATGGACGGCTTGATGAAGATCTTCGGCGCGACTCACACCGGCATGACCACCGAAGCCTTCGACGACTACGCCAAGACCTGGCTTTCCCAGGCCCGCCACCCGAAAACCGGCAAGCCTTACACCGAAATGATCTTCCAGCCGATGCTGGAAATGCTCGACTACCTGCGCAGCCAGGACTTCAAGACCTACATCGTTTCCGGTGGTGACACCGGGTTCATGCGCGCCTTCGCCGAAAAGGTCTACGGCATTCCGCCCGAGCAAGTCATAGGCACGACTTTCGTCACGACGTTTGAATACAAGGACGGCAAGGCATCGATCCTGCGCACACCGAAACTGGCGCACAACGACGACGGCCCAGGCAAACCGGTCAGCATCGATGCGGTCATCGGGCGTCGGCCAATCCTCGCCTTCGGCAACTCCGACGGCGACCTGCAAATGCTGCAATGGACCGCCGCCGGACCGGGCAAGCGCTTCATGGGCCTGGTGCATCACACCGACGCCAAGCGCGAATGGGCCTATGACCGGGAGTCAAAAATCGGCCGTCTGGACAAGGCCCTGGACGAAGCGAAATCCCGCGGCTGGACCGTCGTCGACATGGCTGCCGAATGGCGGCGGATCTACCCGTTCGACGCCCCCGCAACCGAGCAAGTGCAATAAAAAAGCGTAATGCAGGACCGCAATAAACGTTTGTCGCATCAGGCGACGCAAGTGAGCATAAGGAGCCAGTCAGATGACTCGCATACGCAAGTGGCTACCGAAACTCGCCCTCGTGGCGACATCGGTCATGGCGATTTCGGCGACAGCCGGGGCCGCCGAAAAACCCAACATTCTGGTGATCTTCGGCGATGACATCGGCCAGACCAATATCAGCGCCTATTCCATGGGTGTGGTCGGCTACAAGACGCCGAACATCGACCGCATCGCCAAGGAAGGCATGATGTTCACCGACTATTACGCGGAGAACAGTTGCACCGCTGGGAGGTCTTCGTTCATCACCGGGCAGACACCATTGCGTACCGGCTTGTCGAAAGTGGGTATTCCGGGCGCGCCAGTGGGCTTGCAAAAGCGTGACATCACCATTGCCCAGGCGCTCAAGTCCCAGGGCTATGCCACCGGTCAATTCGGCAAGAACCACCTGGGTGACCGGGATGAATACCTGCCGACCAATCACGGCTTCGACGAGTTCTTCGGCAACCTTTACCACCTCAACGCCGAGGAAGAACCCGAGCGTCCGTACTGGCCCAAGGATGACCCGGAATTCGTCAAGGCGGCCTCACCACGCGGTGTGATCCACAGTTTTGCCGACGGCAAGATTGAGGACACTGGTGCCTTGAACACCAAGCGCATGGAAACCATCGACGACGAAACCACGGCGGCAGCGCAGGCGTTCATCGAGAAGCAGGCCAAGGCGGACAAGCCGTTTTTCGTCTGGATGAACACCACGCGCATGCACGTCTTCACCCACGTACGCGAGTCGATGAAGGGCCAGAGCGGCATGCCCGGCAACGACTATGCGGACGGCATGCTTGAGCACGACGGCGACGTCGGTAAACTGCTGAAGACGCTCGACGACCTGAAAATCGCCGACAACACCATCGTCGTCTACACCACCGACAATGGCCCGAACCAGTTCTCCTGGCCGGACGCTGCGACCACGCCGTTCCGAAACGAGAAAAACTCCAACTGGGAAGGTGCTTATCGCGTACCGGCGATGATCCGCTGGCCGGGCAAGATCAAACCGGGGGAGGTCTCCAACGAAATGTTCTCGGGGCTTGACTGGTTCCCGACCTTGCTCGCCGCTGCGGGCGACACTGGCGTGAAGGACAAACTGCTCAAGGGTTGGGCCCCGGTATCGGGAGGCAACAACTTCAAGGTGCATCTGGATGGTTACAACCAACTGCCTTACCTGACCGGCCAGGCGCCGAAAGGCGAACGCAAGGAGTTCTACTACTTCAACGACGACGGCATGCTGGTATCGATGCGTTACGGCAACTGGAAAGCGGTGTTCTGCGAACAGCGGGCTCCGGGTGGCTTCAAGGTCTGGAGCGAGCCTTTCGTGTGTCTGCGGGTGCCGAAAATCTTCAACCTGCGCATGGACCCGTATGAGCGTGCCGACGTGGTTTCCGATCAGTACTACGACTGGACCACCAAGAACGTTTACCTGACCGAGATCGCGGTAATGAAATCCGCCGCGTTCCTCGAAACATTCGTCGAGTACCCACCGAGCCAGAAACCGGCCAGCTTCAGTATTGACCAGGTGCGTGCCGCGGTAGATGCCAAAATCGCTGAAAAAATGAAGAATCAACCTGCACAGTAAGACCGCTTGAACGCTGCTCGCCTTAACCGGCGAGCGGCCCAATTCCAGGGAGTGCAAACACATTCCCCGGTAGGAGCTGCCGCAGGCTGCGATCTTTTGACCTTCAGC
>NZ_JBSVXD010000303.1:0-4170 GCF_054070755.1 Pseudomonas sp. SDO5591_S426
CGTACCCCTGTAGGAGCTGCCGAAGGCTGCGATCTCTTGATGTTGATTCAAAAAAAAGAAGGCCCGCATCGCTGCGCGCCTTCTTTATTTAGCAGGGCAGAGCAGGAGACTTAACCCGCCACCAACACCCGAATCGCTTCCAGTCGCAGCGCCGCCTTGTCGAGCATGGCCAGGCCTTGCTCGCGTTGTTTGCGCAGGGCAACCAGTTCGCTGTCGCGTACAGTCGGGTTGACGGCTTGCAACGCGGTCAGGCGCGCCAGTTCTTCATCGGTGTCGGCGGCCAGACGACGTTGCGCCTCAGCCACACGTTCGGCGTGACGCGGGTAGATCTTGTCTTCGCCGGCGTTGATCCGTGGTGTCAGCTGATCGCGCTGAGCCTGGATGAACTTGTTGGCGCTGGCGCGCGGCACGCTTTCCAGTTGATCGTTCAGGGTCTCGAACGACACTCGGGACGATAGGTCGTTGCCATTGGCATCAAGCAGGCAGCGCAGGGCGGCCGGCGGCAGGTAACGGCCCAGTTGCAGCGAGCGCGGGGCAACCACTTCGCTGACGTAGAGCAGTTCCAGCAACACGGTGCCGGGTTTCAGCGCCTTGTTCTTGATCAGCGCCACGGCGGTGTTGCCCATGGAACCGGACAACACCAGGTCCATGCCGCCTTGCACCATCGGGTGTTCCCAGGTGATGAACTGCATGTCTTCGCGAGACAGTGCCTGGTTACGGTCGTAAGTGATGGTCACGCCTTCGTCGTCGCCCAGCGGGAAGCTGGCGTCGAGCATTTTTTCGCTCGGCTTGAGGATCAGGGCGTTTTCCGAATGGTCTTCGCTGTCGATGCCGAAAGCGTCGAACAGGGTTTCCATGTAGATCGGCAGGGCGAACTGGTCGTCCTGCTCAAGGATGTCTTCAACCAGCGCATCGCCTTCGCCAGCGCCGCCGGAATTGAGTTCCAGCAGGCGATCGCGACCGGTGTGCAGCTCGGCTTCCAGACGTTCACGCTCGGTACGGGCTTCGTCGATCAGCGCTTGCCATTCACCGTCGTCGGCTTCTTCCAGCAGCGGCAGCAGGCGCGGGCCGAACTGGTGCTGCAAGGCGTTGCCGGTCGGGCAGGTGTTGAGGAACGCGTTCAGCGCTTCGTGGTACCACTGGAACAGGCGCTCTTGCGGACTGGTTTCCAGATACGGCACGTGCAGTTCGATGATGTGTTTCTGGCCGATCCGGTCCAGACGGCCGATGCGTTGCTCCAGCAGGTCCGGGTGGGACGGCAGGTCGAACAGCACCAGGTGATGGGAGAACTGGAAGTTGCGGCCTTCACTGCCGATTTCCGAGCAGATCAGCACCTGCGCACCAAACTCTTCGTCGGCGAAGTAAGCAGCGGCGCGATCACGTTCGAGGATGTTCATGCCCTCGTGGAACACCGTGGCCGGAATGCCGGAACGTACGCGCAGGGCATCTTCGAGGTCCATGGCGGTTTCGGCGTGAGCGCAGATCACCAGCACTTTGGTGCGTTTGAGCATTTTCAGCTGATCGATCAGCCACTCGACGCGCGGGTCGAATTTCCACCAGCGTTCTTCTTCGCTGGCGTCCGGCTGGGCCTGGAAGCTGACTTCCGGGTACAGCTCGGCGTGATCGCCCAGCGGCAGTTCGAGGTATTCGTCCGGGCATGGCAGCGGATACGGGTGCAGTTTGCGCTCCGGGAAACCTTGCACCGCAGCGCGGGTGTTACGGAACAGCACGCGGCCGGTGCCGTGACGGTCGAGCAATTCGCGCACGAGGCGGGCGCTGGCTTCTATATCGCCGTCGTTGACGGCGGTCAGCAGGGCTTCGCCTTCGTTGCCGAGGAAACCGTGGATGGTCTTGTGTGCTGCTGGCGACAGGCGCCCCTTCTCCAGCAACTCCTGAACGGCTTCGGCCACCGGGCGATAGTTCTCGCTCTCGGCGCGGAAAGCGGCCAGGTCATGGAAACGATTCGGGTCTAGCAGGCGCAGACGCGCAAAGTGGCTGTCCTGGCCGAGTTGTTCCGGGGTCGCGGTCAGCAGCAGCACGCCGGGAATGGTTTCGGCGAGTTGCTCGACCAGCGTGTACTCAGGGCTGGCCTGCTCTTCGTGCCACACCAGGTGGTGCGCTTCGTCGACCACCAGCAAATCCCAGCCGGCTGCGAACAACGCGTCCTGGGCCTTCTCGTCGTCCACCAGCCATTCCAGGGCCACCAGCGCAAGCTGAGTGTCTTCGAACGGGTTGGAGGCATCGCTTTCGATGAAGCGTTCTTCGTCGAACAGGGCGACTTGCAGGTTGAAACGGCGGCGCATTTCCACCAGCCACTGGTGCTGAAGGTTTTCCGGCACCAGGATCAGCACGCGATTGGCGCGGCCCGAGAGCAGTTGGCGGTGAATGACCAGACCGGCTTCGATGGTTTTACCCAGGCCCACTTCGTCTGCCAGCAGAACCCGCGGCGCGATACGGTCGGCGACTTCACGGGCGATGTGCAACTGGTGCGCGATCGGTTGCGCACGCACGCCACCCAGGCCCCATAGCGCGGACTGCAACTGGCGGCTGGTGTGTTCCAGGGTGTGATAACGCAGGGAGAACCAGGCCAGCGGGTCGATCTGGCCGGCGAACAGACGGTCGCTGGCCAGGCGGAACTGGATGAAGTTCGACAGTTGGGTTTCCGGCAGGGTGACCACTTCGTTCTGCGCGTTCAGGCCGTGGTAAACCAGCAGACCGTCCATGTCATCGACTTCGCGAACGGTGAGTTTCCAGCCTTCGAAGTGAGTGATGGAGTCGCCCGGCGAAAACCGCACGCGAGTGAGGGGCGCATTCCGTAGCGCGTACTGGCGGGTGTCGCCAGTGGCCGGATAGAGCACGGTCAACAAGCGGCCGTCCTGTGCCAGAACGGTGCCCAAACCCAGCTCGGCTTCGCTGTCACTGATCCAGCGTTGCCCCGGTTGATACTGCTGCGCCATGCTGCCTGACTCCCACCTTGAAAAAGCGGGCTATCTTAACGGAATGAGGGCTTGAGGGCCAAAAGACTCTCAGAAAAACTCTCAGTCTTACGTTAGTCCACTCGCGCATAGCGCGCGGTTTAAGGCACTCACCAGTGCCAATTGGGTCACAGTTTGCGACCGATGGCTCAAGTCGCTATCCCCGCAGCCGACATCCTGCTGACAGGAGACTAAAAAATATGCTGCCACCGATGCTTCCCTTGAGTGCCGTGCCGATCACTTCCCAGCACGACCCGGTCCGCCCGCGCCCGGACATCGCGCCCGTTGTACCGGTGCAGGAAAGCTCCACCGACAGCACCATCGATCTGCAAAAACGCGATCCTGAAGAAACTGCCTTACTGCTGCGCGAGGAACAGCGCCGCAAGCAGGAACAGCAAAGGCGTCGCCGCGAAGCCGACGAGGACCCGGAGGCGCACCTGGCCATTCCCGGTGACGAACTCAATGCCGACAACACGGTGCCGGTGGCGCCACTGATGGACGATCAGCCCCGTCAGGGTTTGTGGGTCGATATCGAGATTTGAGCTCGTGGCTGGTCAGCGCCGTCGCCAGACCGCATTATTGGGGCAATCCTGTCGAATGCTGCGACAGCTGAATTTCATTCCACGCGATGCACAGAACATGAGCCAAGACGACAAACTGATCGACCTCAACGCCGAACGCGCCAAGCGTGTACATGACCTCAACGACAAGCGACTCAATGAAGTTCGCCAGGCGTTCGAACAGGCCATGCCGCTAGGTAAAGCGAAGAAAAAGCCGAAGAACAAACCGAAAAAACGTTGAATCCCCCTGCATCGATCGATGCAGGTCAGTTTTTCCCCTCATCTAAGCCCGATTCCGGGCGACATTGATCCCGGTCAATATTTTCTCCTGCCTGTTTGGGTAACTTAGCCCTATCGCAACAGGGCAACAGCAGGAGACGCGTCATGTTTTTCGACAACGTGGTGATCGCCGGAGTGCTGACCGTCAGCCTCATGTTCGTTTTTTTTGCAGGATTCGGATTTTTTATCTGGAAGGATTCGCACAAGCGGAAAAAACCGTAGGTCTTTCTGGATGCAATGAGCACGCAAGGCATTTTGGGCAACTTCGGTTGCCCTTTTTTTTGCCTGAAGATTTATACGCGCAGCTCCTATGTATGGACTCGCACCCACTGTCTACCCGCTTTTGAAAAACCGCT